>CAJPFZ010000306.1 GCA_905339355.1 Burkholderiaceae bacterium | reverse complement strand
GCGCTGCAACTTGACGCTGGTGCTCGGCAAGCCGCAGCTGCCCGACTTCCCGACGCCGCTGGTCGACGGCGTTCCGATGGCGATGGAGGAGTACTTTCGCGTCGCCTCGCACGAGGGGCTGGAGCAGCGCCTCGCTCAGCTCTACCCGGAGCCGGCAGCACGCGAGATGGAACGCCCGCGCTACGTCGAGCGCCTGGAGTTCGAGATCAACACGATCCTGAAGATGGGCTTTCCGGGCTACTTCCTGATCGTGGCGGACTTCATCAACTGGGCCAAGAACAACGGCTGCCCGGTCGGGCCGGGGCGCGGCTCCGGCGCCGGCTCGCTGGTGGCCTATGCGCTGAAGATCACCGACCTCGACCCGCTGCGCTACGCGCTGCTGTTCGAGCGCTTCCTCAACCCGGACCGCGTGTCGATGCCCGACTTCGACATCGACTTCTGCCAGGGCAACCGCGACCGCGTCATCGACTACGTCAAGCACAAGTACGGGCGCGACGCGGTGAGCCAGATCGCCACCTTCGGCACGATGGCGGCCAAGGCGGCATTGCGCGACGTGGGTCGGGTGCTGGGCATGGGCTACGGCCACGTGGACAGCATCGCCAAGCTCGTGCCCGCGCCGCCCGGCAAGACGGTGACGCTCAAGCGCCCGGGCGACAAGCCCGATCCCGGCCTGATCTACGCGCGCAAGGAAGCGCCGGAGATCGAGGAGCGCGAGAAGAACGAAGAAGAAGTGGCCGAGTTGCTGGCGCTGGCCGAACGCGTCGAGGGCATCGTGCGCAACATCGGCATGCATGCCGGCGGTGTGCTGATTGCGCCGGGAAAGATCACCGACTTCTGCCCGCTGTACATGCAGCCCGGCAGCGACAGCGCGGTGAGCCAGTTCGACAAGGACGACGTCGAAGCCGCGGGGCTCGTGAAGTTCGACTTCCTGGGGCTCGCGACGCTGACCATCCTCGAGATGGCGAAGGAGTTCATCCGCGCGCGCCACGCCGACCGGCGCGATTTCACGCTGGAAGGCATTGCGCTCGACGACCGCGGCGCCTATCAGCTGATGAGCGAAGGCAAGACGGTGGCGGTGTTCCAGCTGGAAAGCTCGGGC
Organism: Burkholderiaceae bacterium; assembly: GCA_905339355.1. Classification (GTDB taxonomy): domain Bacteria; phylum Pseudomonadota; class Gammaproteobacteria; order Burkholderiales; family Burkholderiaceae_C; genus Albitalea. The sequence goes on along the minus strand of CAJPFZ010000306.1, from coordinate 14,886 downwards.
ATGCAGCGCATGCTGCGCGACGCCAAGCCGAGCGTGTTCGAAGACGTCATTGCGCTGGTCGCGCTGTACCGGCCAGGCCCGATGGACCTGATCCCGACCTTCTGCGCGCGCAAGCACGGCCGCGAAGAGGTGGAGTACCCGCACCCGCTGATGGAGGAGGTGCTCAAGGAGACCTACGGGATCATGGTCTACCAGGAGCAGGTGATGCAGGTGGCGCAGCGCCTGGGCGGCTACTCGCTCGGCGGCGCCGACCTGCTGCGCCGCGCGATGGGCAAGAAGAAGGCCGAGGAGATGGCCAAGCACCGCGCGATCTTTGCCGACGGCGCGGCCAAGAACGGCATCTCCGAGCCCAAGGCCAACGAGATCTTCGACCTGATGGAGAAGTTCGCGGGCTACGGCTTCAACAAGTCGCATGCCGCCGCCTACGCGCTGCTCGCCTACCACACCGCGTGGCTGAAGGTGCACTACCTGGCCGAGTTCACCGCGGCCAACATGAGCGTCGCGCTCGACGACACCGACAAGCTCAAGATCTTCCACGACGATGCGGTGGCGCTGGGCATCAGCTTCGAGCCGCCCAACGTCAACACCGGCGGCTACCGCTTCGAGCCGGTCGGCGACAAGGTCGTGCGCTACGGGCTCGGCGCGATCAAGGGCACCGGGCAGAGTGCGATCGAGGCGATCATCCAGGCGCGCGAGGAGGGCGGTCCGTTCAAGTCGCTGTTCGACTTCTGCACCCGTGTCGACCGCGCCCGCATCAACAAGCGCACCGTGGAGGCGCTGATCAAGGCCGGGGCGTTCGACATGCTGGGGGTCGAGCGGTCCTCGCTCGTCGCGAGCATCGCGCTCGCCTTCGACTACGCCGACACGCAGCATGCCAACGCCGACCAGGGCGGGCTGTTCGACTTCGGCGATTCACACGCCGCGTCGACGCAGGAGCCCGAGCTGGTGCAGGCAGAGGTGTGGAGCATCAAGGAACGGTTGACCTTCGAAAAGGCAGCGCTCGGCTTCTACCTCTCCGGCCATCTGTTCGACCAGAGCGCCGACGAGGTGCGCCAGTTCGCCAAGCGGCGCAATGCCGACGTCATCGACAGCCGAGAACCGCAGCTGCTCGCGGGCATCGTCGGCGACCTGCGCGTCATCAACGGCCAGCGCGGTCGCGTGGCGATCTTCAAGCTCGACGACAAGACCGAGGCGATCGAGGCGGTGGCCAACGAGGAGCTGCTCAATGCCAACAAGGAGCTGCTGAAGGACGACGAGCTCATCATCGTGCTGGGCAAGGTGCAGCCCGATCGCTTCTCCGGCGGCCTGCGCCTGAACGTGCAGCAGGTGTGGGATTTGACGGCGGCGCGCTGCCGCTTCGGCAAGTACCTGCGCGTCGAAGTCAACGGCAGCGTGCCGCCGGTGGCCGAAGTGCTGCGAGACTTCCCGACCCGCAAGATCGCCACCGAGCAGGGGCCGCTCACGCAGGGCCTGACGGTGCGTCTCGTGCTCGAGCGCGAGGCCGCACGCGGCGAGCTCGACTTGGGTGATGAGGCCCGCTTCTTCCCCACCGATGCAGCTATCGCACGCTGGCGTGAAGGAAGTCACGGCCGCGCGAGCGTGGTATACGAATAGTCACAGCCGGCGGGCCGGCTTGTCTCCGATCATCGACGCTGCAACGTTGAAGGGAAGACAACATCCATCTTCCCCGGAGGTCTCTGCATGAAATCCATTCTTCTGGCGATCGCGGCGTGCGCGGCGTCGCTGCCCGCCCTCGCCACGGACGTCGGCGTCTCGGTCCACGTCAACCAGCCGGGCCTGTACGGCCGCATCGACATCGGCAACGTGCCACAGCCACCCGTGCTTGTGTATCCGCAGCCGGTGATCGTTCAGCAAACGCCCGTGGCGGTGCACCAAGCACCGATCTACATGCACGTGCCGCCCGGCCATGCGAAGAACTGGGGCAAGCACTGCGGCAAGTACAACGCCTGTGGCCAGCGCGTGTATTTCGTCCGCGAAGACTGGTACGAGCAGCAGTACGTTCCGGCGCATCGCGGCCGAGGCGACGACAAGAAGGAAAAACACGGCAAGGGCGGCAAAGGCCACGGCAAGCATTGAGCACGCCCGTCGGGCAACGGTGTTGCTCGATGGACACTCACCCGGGCTGAATCCGATCCGCTCGCGCAGAAGCGCTGTCTACACTGGGACATGCCCGAGACTCCGACGACAGGCCTGATCCTCACGGGGGGCGGAGCGCGAGCGGCCTACCAGGTCGGCGTGCTCGACGCCATCGCGACGATTCGCCGCCACAGCGACGCGCCGCGCACGAACCCCTTTCCCGTCATCGCCGGCACCTCGGCAGGCGCCATCAATTCGACCGCCCTCGCCTGCAGGGCCGATGATTTCGACACGGCCGTCAGCGGTCTGGTGCACATCTGGCGCCATTTCCGCACCGAGCAGGTCTACCGCTCCGATTCGATCGGCGTCATCCGCACCGGCGCGCGCTGGCTCTCGATGATGTCGCTCGGATGGATGATCGCGCGCTGGCGCAAGGCGCGCCCGCGCTCGCTGCTCGACAACAGCCCGCTCGACGTGCTGCTGGCCACGCTGATCGACACGACCCGGCTCAAGCAGGTCATGCACGACGGCCACGTGCAGGCCCTGGCGGTCACGGCATCGAGCTACAGCTCCGGCATGCACGTCACCTTCTACGACGCGGTGAAGGAGATCGTGCCCTGGAGCCGCTCGCAGCGCCTGGCGATCAAAAGCAGCATCGGCGTGCCGCACCTGCTGGCCTCGTCGGCCATCCCGTTCGTGTTCCCCGCCGTGCCGCTGGTGATGGAGAAGCACCTCGAGTATTTCGGCGACGGCTCGATGCGGCAATCGGCGCCGATCTCGCCGGCCGTGCATCTCGGCGCACGGCGCATCCTCGTGGTCGGCGCAGGGCGCATGCACGAACCGCCCGGCGAGCGGCCGAACAGCGGCGAATACCCGAGCCTCGCGCAGATCGCAGGGCATGCGCTGTCGAACATCTTTCTCGATGCGCTGGCGGTCGATGTCGAGCGCCTGCAGCGCATCAACAGCACCTTGTCGCTGTTGCCTCCCGAGGCGCGCGCGCGCACGAGCCTGCGACCGATCGACGTGCTCGTGATCGCCCCGAGCAAGCGGCTCGACGACATCGCCGCCAAGCACCTGCAATGCCTGCCGGCACCGGTGCGCGCGCTGTTGCGCGGCGTCGGCGTGTCTGGCAGCGGCGACGATGCACGCGGTGCGGCGCTGGCGAGCTACCTGCTGTTCGAGTCGCCCTACACACGCGAGCTGATGGCGTTGGGGCGTGCCGACACGTTTGCGCGGCGCGACGAGGTGATGACGTTCTTCGGCTGGAAGCCGGTGAGCCGGCTTGCCGCACGAACCGCCGCGCGCGGCGAATCGGTACTGGCCGCGCCATGAAACAACGCCCCGGATCGGGGCGTTGTTCCAGAGTGCGCGCGGGAGCGCGCAGTGCGGACTACTTCTTGGCGACCTTCGGGTCGGCGGACGCTTCCGCCTGTGCCGCCTTCTTTGCCTTGGCGGGCTTGTCCACCGACGTCGAGCCAGGCGCCGGTGCCTTGAAAGACTCGCCATTGACCGTGAGGCCTGCCGTGGACAGCTTGTTCGCCTTCGCCTCCTTGATGCCGCCCACCCGCTGCATCACGTCGTTCCAGTCCTTGTACGAGCCCTTCTTCCGCTCGTCGAGGATCTTGCCGGCGGTCACCGTGCCCAGGCCTTTGACGGCTTCGAGTTCGGCCTGATTGGCCTTATTGATGTCCACGGCGGCGAAGGCGGCGGCGGCGCAGAAGGCCAGCAAAGCGGCCAGGATGTTCTTGAACATGACGATTCCTCCCAGGGGTTGTCGGTTGATGGATACACGGCGTTGGCCGTGCCGCTATTCAACGACAGCGGTCCCGATTCGTCGTCCCTCCTTGGTGTGCCTAAGATGGGGGACGGCCTGCTGCCCAAGGCGGTTCGCCGCTTTGGGCGAAGCGCGCGTGCTCGACGCGCCGCAAGGTGGATAATCGCGCGGCCTCGGGTGCACAAGCTTCCCCGAGCTTGCCGCTTCGATTGCATGCCCTCCCGCACACACATCACCCGACCCCACGGCTTGAACCGCATGCGCCCGGCTTGGGGCGGTGCACCGGTGGGCGGGGTGGTGGGATCGACGGACTGACGGATCGCCGATGGTCGCAGCGGTCAACGTCATCTGCATGAAGTGGGGCCCGATGTACGGGCCCGAATACGTGAACAACCTGCGTGCCGGCGTCGCGCGGCACCTCGCGCGGCCTCATCGTTTCGTCTGCTTCACCGATGACGCGCGTGGCTTGCGCGACGACGTCGAGGTGATGCCGCTGCCCGAGCTGGGCTTGCCGGCCGGGCAGCGCGACCTGCGCTGGCGCAAGCTGGCGGTGTTTCGCGAACAGCTCGGCGACCTCCAAGGGACGGCGCTGTTCCTCGATCTCGACCTCGTGATCGTCGATTCGCTCGAGCCCTTCTTCGAGCATCCCGGTCGCTTCCTGATCATTCGCGACGATGACCTGTTCCGCGCGAAGCCGCTGCGTCGGATCAACGCGCGGCGCGACCGGTTTCTCGCGAGCGTGGGCAATTCGTCGGTGTTCCGCTTCGAGATCGGCGCGCATCGCTACATCCTCGACGCCTATGTGGCCGACCCCGTGGCGGCCGCGGCCAACTACGAGATTTCTCAGCAGTTCCAGACGGCGCAACTGGCCGCCCACGGGGACCTCGCCTACTGGCCGCGCGGCTGGTGCGTGAGCTTCAAGAACGGCTGTGTGCCGCGACATTTCGCCAGTTGGTGGCGCGATCCCGTGGTGCCCGAAGGCGCCAAGATCGTCGTCTTCGCCGGCACGCCGAAGATGAGCGAAGTGCTCGCCGGCGGCGGCCACCGCTGGTACCGGCGCATCGGCGACGTGACGTGGCTGCATGAGACATGGGGTGGCTGAAGCGATGAAGCAGGTGGTTTGCATCAAATGGGGCGAGAAATACGGTCCGGAGTACGTCAACCGGATGTACGGCATGCTGACGCGGCACCTCACGCCGCCCTTCCGCCTGGTGTGCCTGACCGATCGGCGAGACGGCATCCGTGCCGACGTGGAGTGCTTCGACCTGCCTGAACTCGGATGTCCGCATCCGGTGGGCACGATGGGCAAGTGGCGCAAGGTCGTGCTGTGGGGGCGCGAAGTGCCCGGTCTGACAGGCGTTGCGCTGTTCATCGACCTGGACTCGGTGATCGTCGACTCGATCGATCCGTATTTCACCTACGGGGAGCCGGGCGACGTGATCCTCGCGCGCAACTGGGCGCGCCCGTTCGAGCGCCTGGGACAGACCTCCGTGTTCCGCTACACCGTGGGTGCCAATGCCCACGTCCTCGACGACTTTCGCGCCGATCCGCAAGGCATTGCCGACCGTTTCAAGTTCGAGCAGCACTACATGACGCATGCGGTCAAGCCCGGCATCAAGTTCTGGCCTGACCAATGGACGCGGCACTTTCGCCTGCATTGCCTGCCGCCATTCCCCTTGCGCTACTTCATTGCCGCGCGCCTGCCGGCGCAGGCGCGCATCGTCACCTTTCCCGGCGGGCCGAATCCTGACGACGTGCTGGTCGGGCGATGGAACGATCGCGTTGCGCCGTTTCCCACGCGGCTGCAGCATCTGATGGCCACCTTCGGTGATCAGCGTGTCGACCAGAAGCGCTTGCGGCATCTGCAGCGATTCGTGCTGCCGGTTCCCTGGATCGAAGCCGCGTGGCGGGAGTGAAGACAATGGACAAGCCACTGATCGTCGTCGGCACCGGGCTTCTGGCCGAGCAGGTGCAGTACTACCTCGGCACGCTTCAGGGGCGTGCGGTCGATGCCTTCATCCTCGATGCAGAATACATACGCGAGCCATCGTTCCTGCAACGACCCGTGCTCGACTTCGTCGAGGCGCGCCGGCGTTTCCCGGCGGCGAGCCACGATGCCTTCGTCGCGATCGGCCACACGGCGGTCGGGGCACGCAAGCGCTGGTTCCTCGCGGCGCGCGCCGCCGGGTACACGATGGCGCGCTACGTGCATCCAAGCGCCTGCGTGGCGGCCAACGTGACCGTTGGCGAGAACACGCTGATCCAGGAGCTCGCGATGGTCTCGCCGTTCGTGAAACTCGGCGAGAACCTGATGCTGTGTCCACAGGTGGGCATCAATCACCACACGCGGGTGGGCAGCCACTGCTTCTTCGCGCCGTCCGCCGTCGTGTCCGGCGATGCGGACATCGGCGAGGCTTGCTTCATCGGCGCGCACGCCACCATCCGCGACCGCATCCGTCTCGGGGAAGGCTGCATCATCGGCGCCGGCGCGATCGTGATGACCGACTGCGCCCCTGGCGGGGTGTATCGTCCGCAGCGGACCGAGCGCAGCCGCGAGACAGAGGACTGACCATGGAACCATTCAACCGCCCCTACATGACCGGCCGGGAGTTCGTCTACATCGCCGAGGCCTATGCCAACGGCGTGCTGGCCGGCGATGGCGCATTCACCAAGAAGTGCCATGAGCTGCTGGCGCAGCAGATCGGCTGTGCGAAGGCGCTGCTCACGCATTCATGCACCGCTGCGCTGGAGATGAGCGCCATGCTGGCCGACGTGACCCCCGGCGACGAAGTCATCATGCCGTCGTATACCTTCGCATCGACCGCGAATGCCTTCGTGCTGCGCGGCGGAGTGCCTGTGTTCGTGGACATCCGGCCCGACACGCTCAATCTCGACGAGACGCTGGTCGAGGCGGCGATCACCGCCCGCACCAAGGCCATCGTGCCGGTCCACTACGCCGGCGTGGGCTGCGAAATGGACGAGTTGATGGGCATCGCGCAGCGTCATGGGCTGAAGGTGATCGAGGACGCGGCGCAGGCCTACGGCTCCACCTACCGCGGTCGGCCACTGGGCAGCATCGGCGAGCTGGGCTGTCTCAGCTTTCACGAGACCAAGAACGTCATCTCCGGCGAAGGCGGAGCGCTGCTCATCAACGATGCAACTCTGGCCGAGCGTGCCGAAATCATTCGCGAGAAGGGCACCAACCGCAGCGCATTCTTTCGCGGCCAGGTCGACAAGTACACCTGGGTCGACGCCGGCTCGTCCTACCTGCCCGGTGAACTGATCGCCGCCTTTCTCTGGGCCCAGTTGCAGCAAGGCGAGGACATCACGCGTCGGCGGCTCGGGATCTGGCAACACTACTACGACGGCCTCGCCACGCTGGAAGAGCGCGGCTGGCTGCGGCGGCCGATCGTGCCCGCTCATTGCACCCACAACGCGCACATGTTCTACGTGCTGCTGCCCTCGCTGGCAACGCGGCAGGAGGTGATTCGACGCATGCGCGAGGCAGGCGTGAGTCCGGTGTTCCACTATGTGCCGCTGCATTCGTCGCCGGCCGGCCGCCGGTTCGGCCGCACGGCCACGCCGATGCCCCACACCGACTCGCTGTCGGACCGGCTGTTGCGCCTGCCCTTGTGGATCGGCGTCGATCGCGATCTCGTGCTTCGCACCTTCATCGACGCCTGCACGGCGGTCTGCAACACCTCGTCGTGAGGATCGTCCACCTTTCGCGCGACGAGAAGTTCATACCCGTGATGCGGCGCCTCTTCGAGGAGGCGCTGCCCGGGGAGAACCACTGGGTGGTTGCACGCCGGCGACGGGCCAAGCAGGCGTTCGTCGCGGCTGCGCCCGACGTCACGTTCCGGCGCGAATGGTGGTTTCGCACCCCGTGGATCGCGCGGGATGTGGCTCAAGCAGACGTGATCGTTGCGCACAGCATGACAACGATCTTCGCCAACGCCATTCGACATGCACGGCCATCGACACGGGTGGTATGGATCGGGTGGGGCTACGACTACTATCCACTGCTCTCGTCGCTGCTGGGCGCGGCGCAGCTTCCGGCCACACGAGCGCTGTGTGGTGGCGCCGGCGACGAAGACGACCCCCCGGTGGATCGTGCTGCAGGCCCGGCCGGATGGTGGCGTTCGCTGCAAGACCGCAAGCGGCGCGTGTCGCCGGCTCTGTCGGCGATTGCACCGCGCATCCATACGTTCTGCGTCATGCCTACCGAAGTGGATCTGATGCGGCGGGCGCTGCCGTCGCTCAAGGCGATACCGCACGAGCTGCCGCTGTTCACGACCGAAGATGTCTTCGAACGTGGCCCGCCGGCAATGGATGGGCCCGACATCCTGGTCGGCAACTCGGCGACCTCATCCAACAACCATGCCGACGCGTTCGCGCTGCTGCGCGGGCGGACTGGGTCGGGGCGGGTGGTCGTGCCCTTGTCTTACGGCGACCACCACTACGGCGCGAAGGTGGCGACGCTGGGTCTGGAGGCCTTTTGCGAAGCCTTCGAGCCGCTGCAGCAATGGATGTCGCTCGATGCCTACAACGAGCGAATCCGACGCTGCGGATTCGTGATCATGAATCACCGCCGCCAGCAGGCGGTGGGCAACATCGGCGCCGCCCTGTTCAAGGGTGCCACCGTCTATCTGCGGCGCGAGAACCCGCTGTTCGATTTCTATGCCGGATTGGGCATCGCCCTTCGGCCGATGGACACGCTGGCCGAAGGAGGTGGGCCGTTGCAGCCGCTGTCGGCTGCCGAACGCGAACGCAATCGCGCGCTCATCGGCGCCCACTATGCGCGAGCGCGCGTGCTGCAGTGCATTCGCGAGTTGCCTGCGCTGCACGACTGATCGGCGCTGATCGGCTCGATCACTCCTGCCAGTGCTGTTCGATCCAGGGGGCGGGCAGGGCCTTGCGCCAGTTTCCCTGGCTGAGCCCGGCCAGCGCATCCGGCGGGTTGACCACGCCGTGGAAGACCAGGATCCTCGCGCCGGGCGGCACTGAGGGAGCCATCAGGTAATTGAGCGGGAAGCGCGGAATGCAGTGGTATTTCCAACTGGCGCACCACGCCTTCGGCCAATAGGCGAGTTGGCCACGGCGGTGCAGCGCGTCCGACAGGTAGGCCTGCTCGTTGCGGAAGCGCGCGCGAATGTCGGCGTGGTGCCGCCGGAAGTGCTCCAGCACGTCGGCGTGCGCGCCGATGCGGAACCGATAGACCGAGGAGTTGCCGGTGATGCGCCAGGGTCGCTTCCAGTCGTGGATGATGAGGAACTCGCCCGGCTGCTCGAAGAACGGCGTGATGTCATCGACGATCACGACGTCCACGTCGAGGAAAAGGGCCGTTCCCTGCAGTCCATGCAAGTCGGCCGCGAAGGTGGTGAGCTTTTTCCAGCCGCGCTCGGGGATGCCCTCGGGAAGCGCGAGTTCGGGGATCGGCAGGCAACTCACTTCCGGCCGGATGCCCTCGGCCCGATCGGTCAGGCAAACGAAGCGGAACTCGCCGCGCAGATGGCGCCGCACCATGCCGTACAGCCGGTTCACGTACTCGGGACCGTACTTGGTTCCCCACTTCATGCACAGGACGATGCGATTCGCATCCGTCGACTGCACCGTCATAGATCCTCCAGCCGCTGCGGCGGGTAGCTGTCCCAGCTCAGGCATCCCGGGCACTGCCAGAAGTAGTTCTGCGCTTCGAAGCCGCAGGCGGCACAGCGGTAGCGCTGCAGTGGCACTGCCGCGTGGGTGATGGCGCTTTCGATCAGCAGTTCGTCGGCGTCGTCGCTGGCGCCGCGTTCAGCCACGCGCAGCCGCAGCAGTTCACGCGCTGCCGAGAGGCTCGGGTGAGCGCGCAGGTGCTGTGCCACTTGAGTGCGTCGCAAGGCCGCGTCGCCGTCGAGCATGGCAAGCCCACCGAGCAGATCGAGTGACGGCACGCGTTGGTACAGCGCGCGCAAATCCTCGGCGGCGCGCGCCGACTCGCCCGCCGCTTGCGCGCTGGCAGCGAAGTCGCGCGCGACCAGTGCGAAGGCGTTCGGGTGGGCGGCCAGCAGCAGCCGCCAGCAGGCCACGGCCTGTGCATGATCGCCGGCGGCGCGTGCACGAGCGCCCGCCAGCACCAGCGGCCTCGCCGCCTGGGGGGCTGCTTCGCGCGCCTTGCGCAGTGCCTCGTCGGCATCTGCCGTCTGCCCCTTGGTGTCGCTTTCCTGCGCCAATTCGCACCAGTAGTGCGCGATGCGTGAGGCATACGAGCCGGTGCCGCTGCGTTCCAGTTTTTGGGCGTCTTCGATGGCGGCTCGCCAGTCGCGCGAGCGTTCGTGCAAGGTCAACAACGCAAGGCGTGCTTCGGTGTCGAAGGCAGTGCCTTCGAGCGCCTTCCAGGCTTCCTCGGCGCGGTCGAACAGGCCCGCTTTCATGTAGTCCTGCGCGAGACCGTGCTGTGCGCGGTCGCGTTCGGTGGCAGGCAGATCGGCGCGGTTCAGCAGATGCTGATGCACCCGCACCGCACGTTCGTATTCGCCGCGGCGGCGAAACAGGTTGCCGAGCGCGAAATGCAGGTCCGAGGTGTCCGGGTCGTGCTGCACGGCCTCGATGAACGCATCAATGGCCTTGTCCTGCTGTTCGTTGAGCAGCAGGTTCAGGCCCTTGAAATAGGCCTTGGGCGATTCGCGCTGCTCGCGCTTCCACTGCCGCAGGTCGAGCCGCGAGGCCATCCAGCCGAGTGCGAATGCCACGGGCAGGCCGAGCAGGATCCACTGCAGGTCAAAGTCCATCGCGGGGAGGATGCTCGGGGGCGAGGTCGCCCACCATCACGGGCGCCGGCAGGGCCTTTTCCGGCGGCGCATCCAGCGGCTGCATGCGGCGTGCGACGCGCCGGTGTTTCCACCAACTCGGGACCATCGCAAACACGCCGAATGCGCATCCCAGTCCGAAGGCGGCAAGCACAATGAACACCATCGGCGCACGCCACTCCTGCCCGAAGAACCACTTCACGCTGGCGTCGTGCTGGTTGTTCAGCGCAAAGGCGAACAGGGCGAAAAAGACGAAGGCTCGAAAGAGCCAGATGAAGAACCGCATCGCGCGATTCTAGGTTGCCCCGAGCAAGAGAAAGCCGGCGCAAAGGCCGGCTCGTTGATCAGACTGGATCCCTCCTCGCGGAGAGAGGTGCGTTCAACCGGTGAGCCGGTCTCCGACTTCGTCGACAACCGGAACCTGGGCATCGACAGACTCCCGCAGAGCCTTGCCCGGCTTGAAGTGAGGAACGAGCTTCTCGGGAATCACCACTTGCTCGCCGGAGCGGGGATTGCGCCCCATCCGCGGCGGCCGACGGTTGATCGAGAAGCTGCCGAAGCCACGGATCTCGATGCGGTGCCCGCGCGCGAGAGCGTCGGACATCGCATCGAGGATCGTCTTGACCGCGAACTCGGTGTCGCGGTGGGTCAGCTGGCTGAAGCGGTCGGCCAACTGGGCCACGAGGTCGGAACGGGTCATGCCAGGCCTGAGTTTCGCGCGCAGCGCGCCATCTTGGCCCTCCCCCGCTGGGGGAGGGCCGGGGGGGGGGCGACGCGCAGTTCCATGACGCCGGAAGTCAACGGATCAGCCGTTGTCCTTCTGGTTGTCCAGCTTGGCACGCAGCAGCGCGCCCAGGCTCGTCGTGCCGGCGGTCTCGCGCTCGTTGGTCTGCGACAGGCGCTGCATCGCTTCTTGCTGGTCGGCGTTGTCCTTGGCCTTGATCGACAACTGGATCGAACGTGTCTTGCGGTCGATGTTGATGATCAGTGCCGAGACTTCATCGCCTTCCTTCAGCACGTTGCGCGCGTCTTCGACGCGGTCGCGGCTGATTTCGGAGGCACGCAGGTAGCCGGTCACGTCGTCGTTGAGCTGGATCTCGGCGCCGCGCGGGTCGACGCTCTTGACCTTGCCGTTGACGATCATGCCGCGGTCATTGACCGAGGTGTAGCTCGTGAACGGGTCGCTGTCGAGCTGCTTGATGCCGAGCGAAATGCGCTCGCGCTCGACATCGACAGCCAGCACGACCGCTTCGACTTCCTGGCCCTTCTTGTAGTTGCGCACGGCGGCTTCGCCGGGCTCGTGCCACGACAGATCGGACAGGTGAACCAGCCCGTCGATGCCGGCGGCAAGACCCACGAACACGCCGAAGTCGGTGATCGACTTGACCGGGCCCTTGACCTTGTCGCCGCGCTGCACCGTGGTCGCGAATTCTTCCCACGGATTAGCCTTGCACTGCTTCATGCCGAGGCTGATGCGGCGCTTGTCTTCGTCGATCTCGAGCACCATGACTTCGACTTCGTCGCCCAGCGAGACGATCTTGCTGGGGGCGACGTTCTTGTTGGTCCAGTCCATCTCGGAGACGTGCACCAGGCCTTCGATGCCCGGCTCGATCTCGACGAACGCGCCGTAGTCGGCAATGTTGGTGACCTTGCCGAACAGGCGCGTGCCGGTCGGGTAGCGGCGCGACACGCCGTGCCACGGGTCGTCGCCCAGCTGCTTGATGCCCAGCGACACCCGGTTCTTCTCGGCGTCGAACTTGAGCACCTTGGCGGTGAGCTCCTGGCCCACTTGCACCACTTCGCTCGGGTGACGCACGCGGCGCCACGCCATGTCGGTGATGTGCAGGAGGCCGTCGATGCCGCCGAGGTCGACGAACGCACCGTACTCGGTGATGTTCTTGACCACGCCGTGCACGATGGCGCCTTCGGACAGGGTCTCGAGCAGCTTGGCGCGTTCTTCGCCCATCGAGGCTTCGACCACGGCGCGGCGCGACAACACGACGTTGTTGCGCTTGCGGTCGAGCTTGATGACCTTGAACTCCATGGTCTTGCCCTCGAACGGGCTCATGTCCTTGACCGGGCGCGTGTCGAGCAGCGAGCCGGGCAGGAAGGCGCGGATGCCGTTGACGAGGACGGTGAGGCCGCCCTTGACCTTGCCGGAGACGGTGCCGACGACGAACTCGCCGGACTCGAGCGCCTTCTCGAGCGACAGCCACGAGGCGAGGCGCTTGGCCTTGTCGCGCGACAGGATGGTGTCGCCGTAGCCGTTTTCGATCGCGTCGATGGCCACCGACACGAAATCGCCGACCTGGACTTCGAGCTCGCCCTGGTCGTTCTTGAATTCTTCAATGGGAACGTAGGCTTCGGACTTGAGGCCTGCGTTGACCACCACGAAGTTGTAGTCGACACGGACGACTTCGGCCGTGATGACCTCGCCACTGCGCATCTCGGAGCGCTTCAGCGATTCTTCGAACAGGGCGGCAAAGGATTCGCCGCCTTGGCTGGTGGCAGTTTGGAGTTGGGACATTGGGTCTTTCTTTGCGGCTACCGCCGCGGGGTTAGGTTGATGATCCGGCGCTTCGATGTGCTTTGAACAGCACGGGAGGGGAAGCGGCGGGCCTTTTCTCTCGAGAGACTCTTGCGATGGCTTTCGGAGGCGTGTGGACTCAGAAAGGCCTGCGATGTTCCCAGGCTTCCAGAACCTTGGCCACCGACTGGTCGATGGTGAGATCCGAGTTGTCCAGCAGCACCGCATCTTCTGCCGGCCTCAGGGGCGAAACCGCCCGGTTCTGATCTCGGGCGTCGCGCGCTTCGAGGTCGGCACGAAGACTGTCGATATTAGCCGAAAAGCCCTTACCAATCAATTGCTTATAGCGCCGCTGCGCGCGCTGCGCCGCGCTCGCCGTGAGAAAGACCTTGAGGTCCGCGCCGGGAAAGATCACGGTGCCCATGTCGCGACCGTCCGCCACCAGGCCAGGTACACGGCGAAACGACAGTTGCAGTTGGCGCAGGGCGTCGCGCACCGAAGGCAGGGCGGAGATCCTGGACGCGAGCGCGCCCACCGCTTCGTCGCGCAACAGGTCGGCAACCTCTTCGCCGCCAAGGCGGATGCTGTGGCCCTCGAAGGCCAGATCCAGCGAGCCGGCGACGAGGGCGACGGCGTGCTCGTCGTCCGGCGTCAGGCCGGCGCGCATGGCAGCCAGCGCCGTGGCGCGGTAGACCGCGCCGGAGTCGAGGAAGTGATACCCGAGCGCCCGGGCCACGGCACTCGCGACCGTGCCTTTGCCGGAGGAACTGGGGCCGTCGACCGTGAGCACCGGAATCAGCGGCACGTCGGTCTGTACCACCGAGAACAGCGTTTCGAAGTAGTGCGGGAAGGTCTTGGCAACGCACTTCGGATCGAGGATGCGCACCGGCACCGCAGGCTGCGCCCCGGCCAGGGCGTTGAACGCCGCGAGCGAAAAGCACATCGCGACGCGGTGGTCGTCGTAGGTGTGAATGGCTGCCGCCCGCCAGGCCGACGGGGCTGTCACTTCGATGAAGTCCGCGCCCTCGACCACCACTGCGCCAAGTTTGCGCAGTTCGGCGGCCATGGCGGCGATGCGGTCGGTTTCCTTGACCCGCCAGCTGGCGATGTTGGCAAGCCGCGTCGTTCCATCGGCGTACAGCGCCATCACCGCGAGCGTCATCGCTGCGTCCGGGATGTGGTTGCAGTCGAGTTCGATCGCCTTCAGCGGCCACTGGCCACGCCTGACCTCGAGCCAGCCGGCGCCCGACCGAACGTCCGCGCCCATCGCCTGCGCCGCCTCGGCGAAACGAATGTCGCCCTGGATCGAATCGAGCCCCACACCCTCGATGCGCAGCGGCTGGTCGACTGCCGCGATCGCGCCCAGCGCGACGAAATACGACGCCGACGAGGCATCGCCTTCTACATGAACGTCGCCCGGCGAACGGTACGCAGCGCCGTGTGGGACAGTGAACCGCTGCCAGCCGTCGCGTTGCACGTCGATGCCGAAGCGCAGCAGCAGGTTCAGCGTGATCTCGACATACGGTTTGGAAATGAGCTCGCCGTCGACCTCGATACTGATCGGCGCAGCCGCGCTGACCAGCGGCAGGGCGAGCAGCAGCGCCGTGAGGAACTGGCTCGATACGTCGCCTCGCACGCGGATCGGCGCGGCGGTTCGCAGCGTGCCCGACCCGGCCGTCAGGCGCAGGGGCGGGAAC
>CAJPFZ010000305.1 GCA_905339355.1 Burkholderiaceae bacterium | reverse complement strand
CCAGCCCCGCCCTGCTGCTCGACCAGCGCCGTTCCCAGCATGTCGAGCACCTGCACCGCATCGCGTGCGCCTGAGCGCTCGATGTCGCCGCGTGTCAGCACGCTGGTCGCGGCGATCTCGCTGCCCAGCGTGCGCGGCGTGCCGCTGCCGGTCACCGTGACCGGTTGAAGTTCGAAAGGAGGCACTTGCGCTTGCGCGACGAGGCCCGCCGAAGAAAGGACGGACAGAGCTGCGCCGAGCCACACCGGCCGGGCGACGGAGATCATGGTTGTCATTGGAATCAAACGGACTGAAGCGCCCTCGCCCGCTTCCCCGCAGGCGTGGACCATATGGCGCGAAACCCCTCGGAATCACACCGCCCGTTGGCCGGTATCCGGGCTGGCGGAACAACCCTTGCGACCTTCCCAGAGACCGATCGTCTCCAGTGGCGTGTGCACAAGGGCGGAAGCGTGAACGCGAGTTCTCTTCGTCCGCCGTACCGTTGCGGGGGCAGCGCAGTTTCAGGACTGCAACGCGCAATCCTTCCTGCTTCCCGTTTAACTGTGCCGGAATGAACACCCGGCACGGGCACCAACGGTTCGCATTGTAAGCACCACCTACAATGAGCCCTCCTTTGCGGCACAGGGCAAGGCGCATGTCGAAGATCGAAGAACTGGCCGAACGAGTCGAGCGGCTGCTGCTGCGGCACGAGGAGGTCAAGCGCACCAACACGCTGCTCGAGCAGCAGCTGGCCGCCGTCGTACAGGAGCGCGACAGCCTGCGCTCGCGGCTCAACGCGGCCCGTTCGCGCCTCGATGCGCTGCTCGAGCGGCTGCCAGACGACAAGTCAATGCCCGCCACGTCCGACAGCGGAGACAGCGCCCGATGAAGCAAATGGAAGTGACCATCATGGGTCAAAGCTACATCCTGGGCTGCCCCGAGGGCGGCGAGCAGTCGCTGCTCGAAGCGGTGGGCAACGTCGACCGCGAAATGAGCGCGATTCGCGATGGCGGAAAAGTCAAGGCACGCGAACGCATCGCCGTGCTCGCAGCGTTGAACCTGGCCTATGCGCTCGCCGAACGCCCGCTTGCCGCGCCGCCGCGCACGGCGGACGGCGTGACCTCTAGCACGGATGTCGACGCCTTGATTCGCCGCATCGATCAAGCCCTCGGTGCCGATGGTCAATTGCTGTGATCGCCGCGCATGCGCGGCGTAGAATCATTTCGTCCGCCGCGTTCGCGTGAGTCTTATATTTCCTTGAACCGATGCTCCTGCGAGCAAGGGCTTGGAAAATGCCTGGCAGGTGTGATCGTCTCGCGTCAGATGAACCCGAAGCCTTGCTGACCTCGCCCACCTGAATCCCCTGGGTTCAGGAATGCGGCTCACGGTTCGCTGCGGACACCCTCACTCCAATCCACCTCACCCATGGCCTACTGGCTGATGAAGAGCGAGCCAGACGAGTGCTCCATCGACGACCTCGTCGAACTGCCCTCGCAGACCGTGCCGTGGGTCGGCGTGCGCGGATGGCAGGCGCGCAACTTCATGCGCAATGACATGCGCGTCGGCGACGGCGTGCTCTTCTATCACTCGTCTTGCGCCGTGCCGGGCATCTACGGCATCGCCGAAGTGGCAAGCGAAGCCTATCCCGACGAAACGCAGTTCGACTCGAAGAGCCCCTACTTCGACCCGAAATCGACACGCGAGAAGCCGCGCTGGGTTCACGTCGACGTGAAGCTCGTGCGCAAGACCCGCGTGCTGCCGCTGGCCGAGATGCGCACCGCGCCGTCGATCGCTTCGATGCAGGTGCTGCGGCGCGGCAATCGGCTGTCGATCACGCCGGTGGCGCCCGAAGAGTGGCAAGCGGTGCTCGAGCTGCTGGAGACCGAATGATCTTCGGTCTCGACGGGCTGCTCGTCTTCGAACTCCTGCTGCTGGGCTGCTTTACCGGTTTCCTCGCTGGCCTGCTGGGCATCGGCGGCGGCATGCTGATGGTGCCATTCATGACGCTGCTGTTGTCGGCGCACGGCGTGCCGGCCGCGCTGTCGGTGAAGATGGCGATCGCCACCTCCATGGCGACCATTCTTTTCACCTCGATCTCCAGCGTTCGCGCCCATCACGCGCGCGGCGCCGTGCGCTGGGACATCGTGCGCACGCTCGCGCCCGGCATCGTGGCAGGCGGCCTCGTGTCCGGCGCCGGCGTCTTCGCGCTGCTGAAGGGCACGACGCTCGCGCTCGTGTTTGCGCTGTTCGTCGGCTTTTCCGCCACCCAGATGCTGCTCAACAAGAAGCCGCCTGCGAGCCGCCAGATGCCCGGCCCCGCGGGGCGATTCGCCGCCGGCGGCGTGATCGGTTTCATCTCCGGGCTGGTGGGCGCTGGCGGCGGCTTCATCTCGGTGCCCTTCATGACCTGGTGCAATGTGGCGATGCACCATGCGGTGGCGACAAGCGCTGCGCTGGGGTTTCCGATCGCGCTCGCCAACACCGCCGGCTACGTCATCGGTGGCTGGGGAATGGAAAACCCGCTGCCCGGCAGCCTCGGCTATCTGTGGCTGCCGGCGCTGGCCCTGATCGCTTCGGCAAGCGTACTGTTCGCTCCGCTGGGCGCGCGTGCGGCCCACGCGATGAACGTGCAGCAGCTCAAGCGGGTCTTCGCGGTGATGCTCTACCTGCTGGCCACCTACATGCTCTACAAGGCCTTTGCGGGCTGACGATCACGCGGTATCGAAGCGGATGCTTGCCAGCGTGACGTGATTGCCGCCGCGGCGCTGCGCCTCGGCGAGCGCGGCGTCGGCCGCCAGCATCAGCTCCTCCTGCGAGTGCGCGGTGTGCGGGAAGCTCGCCACGCCCATCGACACGGTGAAGCCGAGGTCGCGCCCGTCGAGCACGACGATCTGCGTGGCGCACTGGCGGCGCAGGCCCTCCATGCGCGAGTGGGCCGTGGCGAGGCCCACACCCGACAGCAGGATCGCGAAATGGTCTTCGTCGAGCCGGCACGAGGCATCCATTGCGCGGGTGTTGCCGCGCAGCAGCCGACCGAGCGCTTCGAGCACGCGGGTGCGGGCCACGCTTCCGTGGGCCTGCACGCCTTGCGCCAGCGGATCCAGCGCGATCGACACCAACGCGAATTCGCGGTGTTCACGCGAGGAGAGGTCGACCTCGCGGCGCAGCTGATCGTCGAAGTGCACCCGCTGGTAGAGGCCCGTCACGTTGTCGCGCAGCGCCTGGTCCTGCGTCTCGCGGCGCAGTGTTTCGCTGGCGATTTGCTGCTGTTCGAGCTGCTGCAGCGCCTTGGTGAGCTGGGCCTCGCGCTGCTGCGCCAACGTGACTTCGACCCACACGCTGCACAGGTGACGCGCCGGTCCGCCCTCGGCCGTTGGCAAAGCGACACGCGTGACGCTGAACTCGCGCCGCTGGCGATCGCGCTCGATGCGGTGGTCGGTGGTGCTGGCCACTTCCTGGCCGAGCGCGGCTTGGTCGGCCAGGCGCAGCGGAGCCGACACTTCAGGCCCCAGCAGGTCCGCGTCGGTATGGCCGAGCAGCTGCTCGACCGGCCGGCCGAACAGCGCGGCCATGCGCAGGTTGACGTGCACGTAGCGGCCGGTGGCGATCTCCTTGATGGCGAACGGTGCCTCCAGGCGTTCGACCAAGCTCAGCAGCACCGACCCCAAGGCACCCTCGGCGAGACCGTGCGCGGCCGCAAGCTCGCGCGATCGGTCGGCCAGCTCAGCGGGCGACGACAGCATGGTCTCGGTCATGAACGATGGTCCTTCTTCGGCGCCGCAATGGGAGCAGCGCCCGCGCATCCGATCTTTGTCCGGGGCTCTGCGCCTTTGCAAGCGGCGGCGGCATGAACCGCACGCGACCCCCCTAAATTGATCATAGCGGCGGGCGTGCACCGCCCCGGACGCGCGATCCGCGAAGTGCCCAGTAGTTCACGAAGGGCGGGTCCCGAGCCTACCGCCGCAAAGCAGCGGGTGGCAATCAACCGACGAGCACTTGCATGCTTCGCTCGTAGCGCTCGGTCAGCTGCTCGAACAGCGTGAGCAGCGCCTCGCTCGACTCCGCCAGAGCGGATGCGCCGCCAGAGCCACCCAGACGGGTCGACGCCTGCATCAACGCCGTCCAGCTGCGGCCCGCTTCTTCGAGAGACTCGCGGATCTCGCGGGTGGTCAGTGGCGCGTTGTTGAGAAACTCGAGCGCCCGCTCGAACGCTGCCCGCGCCTGCTGCGTCTCGTCGGCGGCACGGCGCGCCGCGTCGCCCTTGAGCAGCACCGTCAGCAGCGCCTGGCCGGCAAAGCGCTGCGACAGCATGCGCTGGCGCCCCGCGGTGTTGATGACCTGCAGGGTAGCGCCGTTGCCGCCTGCTTCGAGGTTGGCCACCAGGCGGTCTGCCTGCAGCAGCATGCGTTCGGCGAGCTTGTCTGCTTCGGCGAGCCGCGCCGCATCGGGCGGCGCGGCAAGCAGCGCCTTCAAAGCTGTCCAGGGGGCCGCGACCGCCTCGATCAGATCGCCGTACGTGGCGTTCGACAAACTCTTGCCGAGCGACGCCAGATTGGCGTCGACCCGCGCGGCCGATTCCGCGAGCGGCATCGACGGCACCGACAGCGCCTGCAACGCAAACAGCTTGACGAGCCGTTGCGACAGCATGCGCAGCTGTCCCGCGCGATTCACCGCCTCGGCGAAACCGGCCGCGGCGATGACGTGCTGCGAGACCTGTCCGACGCGCTGGTTGCTGTGCATCGACGCCGCCCGCAGCACGCGGAAAGCCTCTTCCTCGGAGACCTGGCGCGCGCGCATGAGGATGCCCTTGGCGCGATCGACGAGCTTGCGCTCCTCGAAGCGGTGCGACACGTCGGCGAGCTCCGCGCTGCGGCGGGCCTCGCGCGCGAACCGCGCCTGTGCGAGGTGGATCAGGGGACGCAATCGTTGCGCCCCGTAGCCATTGACCACATAGGCATGCACCCCGGCGTCGAGCGCACGCGCGATGCGCTCGGCGTCGCTGTCGCCGGTGAACAGCAGCACCGGCCGCGGCGTCGTCGCAGCCAGCAGGGAAAGTGCGTCGAACAACCCGTCGTCGGGGCTGGGCTCGTGACAGACCACCACATCCGGCCCCAGCCTCGCCACCTCCTGCACCAACTTGCCGCGCTGCACTGCACCAATGACGTGAATGCCGGCTGCCTCGAGGTCGGCGGCAAGTGGCGGCGCACCCGCGGTTTCGGGGCTGAGGACGAGACAGGAAATCATGCGGAACGATGCGCTGTGGCGGGGAGGACGGGGCTCGAAGCGTACGGCCAAGCCGACACCATAGCAGCCCGAAAGTGCCGACTGGCACAACCCTTGCAAAGCATGGGCCGGGTGTGACGCTGCACCCCGGCCTCGCCCGCGCACGGCAGGCCATGCTCACGACGCTGTTGAGCAGTCATGTGCCTCCCGCTT
>CAJPFZ010000304.1 GCA_905339355.1 Burkholderiaceae bacterium | reverse complement strand
ATGGGCTATCGCATTAGAGGTGACAGATATATAATCAGGGTATGAGAACACGAGCGTTGCGATTAAGCGAAACCGAAGTGGCTGAGCTCAGACAGGCGGAGCAGGAGACGAAACGACCGAATGAAATGCGCTGGATGCAGGCGGTGCGGTTGTTCGGGAGCGGGATGGCGGTGGCGCAGGTGGTGGAGGTGACCGGGCTGAGTGAGCGAACGATCCAGCGACAGGCGGCACGCTTTCGTGAGGAAGGGATAGCAGGGCTGCGGGAACGGCGTGTGGGGGGCAACCGGGCGCTGCTGAGCGACGAACAGCGTGCGGAAATAGCTGAAAAGCTGCACCAGTATCGCCCGATTGACCTCAAAGTCAGCCAGCATGAGTATTGGACGGTGAGTGACCTAGCAGTGGTGGTGGAGCAGTGGTACGGGGTGGTCTACAAAGCGGTAGATGGCTACTACGACCTGCTGCACGCCAGCGGGTTGAGCCTGCAACGCAGCACCACAGTCTATCGACACAAGCCGAGCGCGGCGGTGCTGGCGGAATTCGAGGCAGGGCTTGAAAAAAAGTAAGTGACTTTCTCCAAGATCATCCTGACGGACAGATCATCAGCGCGGACGAAATGAGCCTGTATCTGCAAGCCACCACCACGCGACTGTGGGCACCGTGCGGACAGACCCCCGTCGTGCGGGTCAGCGGTCAGCGCGACCATGTACATTTCTACGGGGCCTTGAACCTGTGCACCGGGCATGAGTTTGCTCTGCCTCGTTTGGAGATGACCAGCCTCGAAACCGCTGACTTTCTGCGCGACCTGTTCGCTTCCTATCCGGACCAGCCCCTGCTGCTGCTCTGGGACCGCGCCACCTGGCATAAAGGTCAGCCTGTCGCCGATGTCCTGGCCGCTCATCCGCGGGTTGAGATTGTCTTTTTTCCACCGGCCAGTCCCGACCTCAACCCTCAGGAGCATGTCTGGTCTCTGGCGCGTGCCAAGGTCAGCCACAACCACACGCTCCCTGACCTGTCCACCTTGCGCGATGCCTTCCTGCGTTTTCTGGGTTCCACTCCATTTCATTTTGCGTGGCTGGAGAAGTACGCTCCACCCATTCTATTGCGACAAGTCTAAATCGTTTATCCAT
>CAJPFZ010000303.1 GCA_905339355.1 Burkholderiaceae bacterium | reverse complement strand
GTTTGCCGATCTGGGTTTCGACGTGGACATCGGCAGCCTGTTCCAGACGCCCGAGGAATGCGCGCGTCAGGCGATCGAGAACGACGTGCATGCGATCGGCGTGAGCACGCTCGCGGCGGGCCACAAGACGCTGGTGCCGGCCATCATCAACGAATTGAAGAAACAGGGCGCCGACGACATCGTCGTCTTCGTCGGCGGCGTGGTGCCGCGCCAGGACTACGACTTTCTCTACCAGGCCGGTGCCAAGGGCATCTACGGGCCGGGCACGCCGATCCCGGCGAGTGCGAAGGATGTGCTCGAGCAGATCAAGAAGGCGGTGGGTGGTTGAGATGATCCCATCGCGCACCAAGCCCTCCGTTGGGGCTGAGGTATCGAAGCCCTTGCCCCGAGGCCTGCATTGAAGCCATTCTTCGTCTACATGCTGCGATGCGCGGACGGCTCCTTCTATGTCGGGCATACCGACGAACTGGAGCGGCGCATCGCGCAGCACCAAGCAGGCGAGATCGAGGGCTACACGAAGGAACATGGGCCGGTGGAGTTCGCTTGGTCACAGGAAACGGCGACGCGTGAAGAGGCGCTTTCCGCGGAGCGGCGGATCAAGGGATGGGCGAGGGCGAAGAAAGAAGCGCTGATCCGGGGCGACTGGAAAGCGATCCAACGTCACGCCTGGGGGACAAGGAATCCGTTGCCCGAGAGCTTGCTGGGGGATGAAACGAGGGCTTCGATACCTCAGCCTGGCCCTTCGATACCTCAGGGCGAACGGGTTGCGGTGGTGATACCTCAGCCCGGCCCTTCGATACCTCAGGGCGAACGGGTTGAGGCGGTGCGTGGGCGGGTTTCGATGCGTCAACCCGAACGGGGCATTTCCGTTCGGCCTGAGGTATCGAAGGCCATGCGCGAGCAACCACCCGCTCAGCCTGAGGTATCGAAGGCCGACGCCGCCCTCGCCAGCCAGGTGATCGCCGGCCAGCGCCGAGCCATCGCCAAAGCCATCACCCTCCTCGAGTCCACCCGCACCGACCATCGCCAGCGCGCCGACGCCTTGCTCAACGCCTTGCTGCCCCACACCGGTCACGCGATGCGCCTGGGCATCTCCGGCGTCCCGGGCGTCGGCAAATCGACCTTCATCGAAGCCCTCGGCCTCTCGCTCATAGAGCGCGGCCACCGCGTCGCCGTGCTCACGATCGACCCCTCCTCCTCAGTCTCCGGGGGCTCCATCCTCGGCGACAAGACTCGCATGGAGAAGCTGTCGGTGCACGACGCCGCCTACATCCGCCCGAGCCCGGCCTCCGGCACGCTGGGCGGCGTGGCCGAGAAGACACGCGAGGCCATGCTGGTGTGCGAGGCGGCGGGCTACGACGTGGTGATCGTCGAGACCGTGGGCGTCGGGCAAAGCGAAACCGCGGTCGCCAGCATGACCGACATGTTCGTGCTGCTCCAATTGCCCAACGCCGGTGACGACCTGCAGGCGATCAAGAAGGGCGTGATGGAAATCGCCGACCTCGTCGTCATCAACAAGGCCGACATCGACCCCGCGGCGGCCACACGTGCCGAGGCGACCATCACGAGCGCGCTGCGGGTCTTCAGCTTTCATGGAAAGCCGGGCCAGTGGAGCCCGAAGGTGATCCAGATCAGCGCACTCAAAGGCCAGGGCATCGACACCTTCTGGCAGCAGGTGCAGCAGTTCCACGAGCGGCGGCACGCCAGCGGCGACTTCGAAGCGCGCCGCAAGAAGCAGGCTCTGTCGTGGATGTGGGACATCATCCACGCCCGCCTGCAAACCGAGTTCCGCCAGCATCCCGCCGTGCGTGCGGCACTGCAACACACCCTGCGCGACGTGGCAGAGGCTCGCGTCGCACCTTCATCCGCGGCGCGAACGCTGCTCGACCTGTTCGAGCGCAACCAGTAAGAACGAGGACAACCCACCATGCACGACATCATCCAGCAGCTTGAAGAAAAGCGCTCCAAGGCGCGCCTGGGCGGCGGCGTCAAACGCATCGCCGCCCAGCACGGCAAGGGCAAGCTCAGCGCGCGCGAACGGCTCGAGCTGCTGCTCGACGAAGGCACGTTCGAAGAATGGGATATGTTCGTCGAACACCGCTGCCACGATTTCGGCATGGCCGACAACAAGATCCCTGGCGACGGCGTCGTCACCGGCTACGGCATGATCAACGGCCGCCTGGTGTTCGTCTTCAGCCAGGACTTCACCGTCTTCGGCGGCGCGCTCTCGGAGGCGCATGCCGAGAAGATCTGCAAGGTGATGGACCAGGCGATGAAGGTCGGCGCGCCGGTCATCGGCCTGAACGACTCGGGCGGCGCGCGCATCCAGGAAGGCGTGGCGTCGCTGGGCGGATATGCCGAGGTGTTCCAGCGCAACGTGATGGCCTCGGGCGTGGTGCCGCAGATCAGCATGATCATGGGCCCGTGCGCCGGCGGCGCGGTCTACTCGCCGGCGATGACCGACTTCATCTTCATGGTGAAGGACAGCTCCTACATGTTCGTCACCGGCCCCGAAGTCGTGAAGACGGTGACACACGAGGAGGTGACGGCCGAAGACCTCGGTGGCGCCATCGCGCACACGACCAAGAGCGGCGTCGCCGACCTGGCGTTCGAGAACGACGTCGACGCGCTCCTGATGCTGCGCCGGCTCTACAACTACCTGCCCCTGAACAACCGCGAGAAGGCGCCGGTGCGGCCGAGCAACGACCCGGCCGACCGCGTCGACTACTCGCTCGACACGCTGGTGCCGGAGAACCCGAACAAGCCCTACGACATGAAGGAGCTGATCGTGAAGACCGCCGACGACGGCGAGTTCTTCGAGCTGCAGCCCGAGAACGCGAAGAACATCGTCATCGGCTTCTGCCGTATGGAAGGGCAGACGGTGGGTGTAGTGGCCAACCAGCCGCTCGTGCTTGCCGGCTGCCTGGACATCAAGAGCAGCATCAAGGCGGCGCGATTCGTTCGTTTCTGCGACGCCTTCAACATCCCCGTGCTCACCTTCGTCGACGTGCCCGGCTTCATGCCCGGCACCAGCCAGGAATACGGCGGCATCATCAAGCACGGCGCCAAGCTGCTCTATGCCTTCGCCGAATGCACGGTGCCCAAGATCACCGTCATCACGCGCAAGGCCTACGGCGGGGCCTACGACGTGATGAGCTCCAAGCACCTCAGAGGCGACGTCAACTTCGCCTGGCCCAACGCCGAGATCGCGGTGATGGGCGCCAAGGGCGCCGTGGAGATCATCTTCCGCGAGGACAAGGGCGACCCGGCCAAGCTGGCGGCGCGCGAGGCCGAATACAAGGCGCGCTTCGCGAACCCCTTCGTCGCCGGCGCGCGCGGCTTCATCGACGACGTGATCCAGCCGCACGAGACGCGCAAGCGCATCTGCCGTTCGCTGGTGATGCTGCGCGACAAGAAGATCGAGAACCCGTGGCGCAAGCACGGCAACATCCCGCTGTGA
>CAJPFZ010000302.1 GCA_905339355.1 Burkholderiaceae bacterium | reverse complement strand
CAGCCGTTGGACGACCAGCCGTAGATCACCGCATTGAGGTGAACGGTGCGGATGCGGCCGAAGGTGAGCCAGGCTTCGTTGACGAGCCAGTCGGGCTCGTGCAGCTTGATCGACGCCACGAGACCCGCCACCGAGCCGATCAGCAGCCAGAAGCAGGCGAAGGCGATGAACATGAAGACCGGAAACGAGGTCGATCGGTCCGCCGCGATGCGGTCGGCGATCTCGGCCGGGTCGGCCGCCGGCGGCGGTTCGTCGCCGTGGCGCGCATTCGCCGCATGCTGCATCGAGCGCTGCGCATCGCCGGCGAGCGCCGGGTCGTCGACGCGGCCGATCTCGCCGCGCGCGAAGATCACCGAGGCGGCGCCGGGGTTCTCGACCAGCAGTCCTCGGCGCATCGACCAGATGAAGACGAACAGGCCGATGATCGACAGCACGAAGGCGCCGAGCAGGCTGAGAACGGCGCTGTCCATCAGGCCTGCCTCGCCGGCTCGTTGAGCGTGCGAAGGTCTTCGGGCAGGCGCTCGGGCTGGTGGTGCATCTGGTAGCCGTACCAGAGGCTTTGCGCGATGCGCCGCGCCAGCTCGTCGGCACGCCCGCGCAGCGCCGCGTTGGCGAGGCCCGCCGTGGTCGCGTGGAACAACTCCAGCCATCGCTCGAAGCGAGAAGCGTCGAGCTCGGGCAATGCGGTGTGCGCGGGCATCGGCATGCCGCGGTAGCGCGCGGTGCGGCGCAGCGCCGACGACCAGAAGTCGACCATCTTCGCGAGATGCGTGTCCCAATCCCTCACATGGGCGGCGAACACCGGGCCCAGCAGCGGATCGGCCTGGACCGCGGAGTAGAAGCCGTGGACGAGGTCAGTGATCTCCTCTTCGGTACATAGCTCTTGGGGGGACACGCGAAAACTCCTTAAAGATATGCGAATGATATATCTTCAAGAAAATCCCCAAACTCCCGCGGTGAATTCAGGGTTCAGTGTTGTGCGCTGTCGACGTTCAGCGACGTGGCGGGGGATCCGTCTTCGTGTCGCTCGGTGCTGCGAGCGAGCGCATGCGTTCGCTGAGCACCTCGTACATCGTGGCGGCCTGAGCCGGGTCGAAGTCGGCGACGTACTTCTTCCTCACTCCGGCGTCGCCGAGCTGGATGTGCTCGGTCGGCTTGACGCCGCGCTCGGCCAGCGAGCTGCGCGCGCACGCGAGGATGCAGCCGTCGATCGCGACGATGGGGCGGCCCGAGTCGGCCGCGTCGCGGGCCTTGCGCACGAGGCTGCGGACGTTGCCGCCGACTCCGGCGATGCACGACATCTCGGCCACGCCCTCGCGGTCCAGGCGCACGGCGAGGTGGTTCGCCATCTGCGCGGCGCTCGAGCAGCCCGAGCACGAATAGACCAGCGGCAGATGCGAGCGGTTCTTCGGCATGTCAGGCTGCGTGACGCGGCGTCAGGTTGATGAGGGGTGAGTTCGCCACCGAGCGCCGCGGTTCGACCCGCCGGATCACGAACACGCCGGGGTCGTACGCCAAGTCGAGCAGGAGTTCGCGCACACGCTCCTGCCAATGGCGGCCCAGTTCGGCCAGCGCCTGGCGATCGGCGTTGCCTTGGGCACATCGCTGCAGCAGAGCGTCAAGCGCCGGGTCGGCCGGCGGCAGCGACAGGTCGGCCGCTGCATCGACCGCGAGGCCGTTGTCGAGGCGGGTGAAGCGCAGCGACTGCGGCAACCCGGGCGAGAAGCGCATCAGCCCGGCCCGGCCGTGGCGCCCGGCGATGCCCTTGTAGCCGCTGCTGCCGGCGGCGCCCGTGAGCATGTGCACGACGGCCGCGACGACCCCGGTGCTTCCCACGCGCGCATCGTCGCGGAACTCGACCTTGATGCCACCGCGTTGCGGCAACGTGTCCGGGTACAGCTCATGCAGCGCACGCCAGGTCAGCCAGTAGGCCGCTGCGACGGTGGGGCAGGAATGGCCGGTCAGGCGCACCGCGTCGGCATAGCAGTACTCGAACACACCGCCTTCGGCGCAGCCCAGCATCTCGGCCAGCGGGTCGACCACGCGCAGCGCGGGAACATCATCGAAAAATGCCGGCAGTTTCATGTCCGGCATTGGGGCATCACGTCGAAGGCGTGGTTTTGACTTCGCTCAAATCCTGCCGGCTCGAAGGCTGAGAGGCTCCCGCCATGCCAAACATGACCCTTTTCGACCAACTGTTGCGCAGCGCTGCCGCGCAGCCCGAACCCCAGCGCCTGCTCTTCGTCTTCACCATCGCCGAGTTGCCCGACGACGCGACGCCCACCCAGCGCGAGCGCTTCGCCGAAGGCGGCGGCGGCGCGCTCACGCCGCTGATCTGCGTCGACAAGGGTCTCGACGAACTGAGCAGCTTCGAGGCGCTCGCCGCCGAGTCGCGCCTGGCCGGCCCGCCGTGGCAAGTGCTCTTTGCCGCCGGCCTGCCCGGACGTGACGGGCGCCCGCCCAGCCCCGAGCAAGTCGAGCAGGCTCTGCAGGCGATGGTCGAGCGCATCCGCAGCGGCAGCATAGGCGGTTTCCTCGCCCTCGACCCGTCGGGCGAGGCCGTGCATTTCGACTTCGAATAGTGCTGCGGCAGAGCGAAGCAAGGGCGCTGTCGATTGGGGAATCCCTAGCCCAGCCATACTGGCGGCGCACTGACTGGGGTCAAAACCCTGCGCCAAGCGCGTCGTTATGGTCCGTGCCATTCTTTTGCACGGAGACTCCATGACAGCCGCCACCTCGCCGACGACCACGGCCCCCGCCTTGACTGCCCAGGCGATCAGCGAAGAAGTGCTGATCGAGAAGTACGCCAAGGGCGACGAACGCAGCGTCGACGACGTGCGTGGACGCGTGGCACGGGCGCTGGCACAGGTGGAATCGCCCGAGACCCGC
Organism: Burkholderiaceae bacterium; assembly: GCA_905339355.1. Classification (GTDB taxonomy): domain Bacteria; phylum Pseudomonadota; class Gammaproteobacteria; order Burkholderiales; family Burkholderiaceae_C; genus Albitalea. Next base: position 830 of record CAJPFZ010000302.1, on the reverse strand, counting down.
GCGCAGTGGGAGGCACGCTTCCTGCGCGCGCTGCAGGACGGCTTCGTGCCGGCTGGGCGCATCAACTCCGCCGCCGGCACCGACCTCACCGCCACGCTGATCAACTGCTTCGTGCAGCCGGTGGGCGACTCGATCGCCTCCGACGACGACGGCCATCCCGGCATCTACACCGCGCTCACCGAAGCGGCCGAAACGATGCGCCGCGGCGGCGGCGTGGGCTACGACTTCTCGCGCATCCGCCCGCGCGGCGCCTGGGTCGGCAGCACCCAGTCGAGCGCCTCGGGCCCGGTGTCGTACATGCGGGTGTTCGACCGTTCCTGCGAGACGGTGGAGTCGGCCGGCTCACGGCGCGGCGCGCAAATGGGCGTGCTGCGCTGCGACCACCCCGACGTGGAGGAGTTCATCCACGCCAAGGACTCGGGCGACCTGAAGAACTTCAACATCTCTGTGGGCCTGACCGACATCTTCATGCAGGCGGTGCAGGAAGACCGCCCGATCGAGCTGGTGCACCGCGCGGCCCCAGGCCCGAAGCAGAAGGCCGATGGCGCCTGGCAGCGCGAGGACGGCATGTGGGTCTACCGCACGCTGCCTGCACGCGAGCTGTGGGACCAGATCATGCGGTCGACCTACGACCACGCCGAGCCCGGCGTGCTGTTCCTCGACCGCATCAACGTCGACAACAACCTCTCGTACTGCGAGCACATCGCGGCGACGAATCCGTGTGTCACGGCGGACACCTGGGTCCTGACCAGCGACGGGCCGCGCACGGTCGAGTCGCTCGTAGGCCAGCGCTTTCTCGCGATGGTTGACGGCCGGGCCTATGCAACCGA
>CAJPFZ010000301.1 GCA_905339355.1 Burkholderiaceae bacterium | reverse complement strand
CGCCGGTGATGAGCGCCGCCACCGTGATGAACACGTTGAGCGAGAAGGCCGACGGCGGGATGAACTGGTAGCCGTCCCAGTTGTAGTAGCGCCGCGGCATGCCGAGCACGCCGAGGTAGTGCATCGGGAAGTAGATCGCGTAGGTGCCGAGGAAGGTGACCCAGAAGTGGAACTGCCCGAGGCGGTCGTCGAGCATGCGGCCGGTGATCTTCGGGAACCAGTGGTAGATGGCGCCGAACACCACCAGCAGCGGCGCCACGCCCATCACCATGTGGAAGTGCGCGACGACGAAGTAGGTGCCCGACAGCGGAATGTCGACGCTCACGTTGCCGAGGAAGAGCCCGGTCAGCCCACCGGCGAGGAAGGTGAGGATGAAGGCGAGCGTGAACAGCATCGGCACCGACAGGTGGATATCGCCGCGCCACAGCGTGAGCACCCAGTTGTAGACCTTGATCGCGGTGGGCACCGCGATGATGAGCGTGCTGGTGGCGAAGAAGAAGCCGAACCACGGGTTCATGCCGGAGACGAACATGTGGTGGGCCCACACGACGAAGCTCAGGCCGCCGATCACGACGATCGCCCACACCATCATGCGGTAGCCGAAGATCGCCTTGCGCGCGTGCACGCTGATCAGGTCGGAGACGATGCCGAAGGCCGGCAGCGCGACGATGTAGACCTCGGGGTGGCCGAAGAACCAGAACAGGTGCTGGAACAGCAGCGGGCTGCCGCCGCGGTAGTCGGTGACCTGGCCCATCGACACCAGCGCCGGCATGAAGAAGCTGGTGTGCAGCGTCTTGTCGAGCAGCATCATCACGCCGCTGACGAACAGCGCCGGGAACGCGAGAAGCGCGAGGATGGTGGCGACGAAGATGCCCCACACCGACAGCGGCATGCGCATGAGCGTCATGCCTTCGCAGCGCGCCTGCAGCACGGTGGTCACGTAGTTGAGGCCGCCCATCGTCGTCGCGACGATGAAGATCAGGAGCGACACCAGCATCAGGATGATGCCCCAGTCGTTGCCTGGGGTACCCGGCAGGATCGACTGCGGCGGGTACAGCGTCCAGCCGGCGCCGGTGGGTCCGCCCGGCACGAAGAAGCTCGCGAGCAGCACGATCACCGACAGCAGGTAGACCCAGAAGCTCAGCATGTTCATGTACGGGAACACCATGTCCCGCGCGCCGATCATCAGCGGGATCAGGTAGTTGCCGAAGCCGCCGAGAAAGAGCGCCGTGAGCAGGTAGATCACCATGATCATCCCGTGCATCGTCACGTACTGGTAGTAGCGCTCGGGCGTGATGAACTCGAACACGCCCGGAAAGCCGATCTGCAGCCGCATGATGTTCGACAGCACCAGCCCGATGATGCCGACGAAGATCGCCACGCTCGCGTACTGCACCGCGATCACCTTGTGATCCTGGCTCCAGACGTACTTGGTGATGAAGCTCTGCGGCTCGTGGTGTAGGGAGGCGTCTGCAGCGTAGGCCATGGCGTTTCTCTCCCCGCGCAGCGCTTCAGCGCTGCGCCTTCTCCACCGTTGTGCCGGGCGCCCCCGCGCCTTGCGACTTGATGTAGGCCACCAGCGCATCGAGTTCGTCGGCGGGCAGATCGACTTTCGGCATGATCGGCGCGAAGCCCTTGATCACACGCGCCTGCGGGTTGCGGATTTCCTCCTTCAGGAACCCTTCGTCGGCCAGCGCCGTCGAGCCGTCGGCCAGCGTTTCGGTCTTGCCGTAGAGGCCCTTCCAGGTCGGCCCCGCGCCGGGGCTGCCGTCTACCGTGTGGCAGGCGACGCAGCCGCGGGCCTGCGCGAGCGTCTTGCCCACGGCGGCGGGCGAACCGGCCGGGCCGGCGCTGCCGTCGGGTGCTGCCGGCACACGCGTCTGCGCGAAGGTCGGCTGGGTCTTCAGCCAGGCCTGGAAAGAGGCCTCGTCCTCGACGATCACCGTGCCGCGCATGTTGGGATGTCCCACGCCGCACAGCTGCGCGCACATCGCTTCGTAGCGGCCGGGCTCGGTGGGCGTGAACCAGAAGCTGGAGACCTGCCCCGGCACGATGTTCATGCGCGCGCGGAACTGCGGCACGAAGAAGTCGTGCAGCACGTCGTGCGAGCGCAGCAGCATCTTCACCGGCTTGTTCAATGGCAGGTGCACCTCGTTGCCGGCCACGACGATGTTGTCTTGCGCCGCCGGGTCGTCGGGATCGAGGCCGAACGGGTTTGCGCCGCTCACGAAGCGTGCGTCGCTCGCGCCGAGCTTGCCGCTCGCGCCGGGGAGGCGGTAGCGCCATTGCCACTGCTGGCCGACCACCTCGAGCACCATCGCATCGTGCGGCGGCCTCACGTAGTCGGCATAGACGACCAGGCCCGGCGCCAGCAGCGCGACGATGCCCACCGTCGTGACGCCGATCAGCCAGCGTTCGAGCTTCTTGTTCTCCGGCTCATAGGCGGCGCGCGGGCCGCCCTTGCGATGGCGAAAGCGCAGCAGCGTGTAGACGACGAACAGGTTGATGACGACGAAGAAGACGCCGGTGATGAACACCGTGATCGCCAGCGTGAAGTCCATCTGGCCCCAGTTCGACGCGAGCGGCGTGAGCCACCACGGGCTGAACCAGTGGAACACCACCGTCACCACGACGAGCAACAGGAGGGCAGCGGCGATGGCCATGGGGCTTCGCTTGCTTGGGCGGTGCGGCGGGGGGCGCTAGCGCGCGCTGGCGCCGCGTTCGAGCCACGGGTAGGCCATGGCCACCGTGAGCCCGAACACGAGGTGGCCGATGAAGGCGGCCCAGCCGCGCAGCTCGGCGATCCACGGGAAGAAGGCGGTCATCCCGTGGAAGTTCACGAGATACAGCACGGCGCCGAACCCGAGGCCGATCAGCTCCAGCATGCCGGCGCGCGACTCGAAGCGAAAGCCCGCGATGATGAACGCGAGCAGCAGGCCGAACACGATGCCCAGCACATAGTGCGTCGCAAGCGCGACCGCGACCACGCCGATGCTGAAGCTCGCGGTCTGCAGCACGCCTTCGCCCATCACGATGGCGGCGATCAGCTGCGAGCTGCGCCACGGGTTGTCGCCGCTGCTGACCGATGCCGACCATGCGAGCTCGAGCACCATCAACACCGCGCCGCCGATCAGGCCGGCGGTGACGGCGGCGGCCCAGTCGGGCTGTCGGCGGTGCCAGGCATGCGGATGCAGTCGCATTTCCATGCTCATCTCCTTGGGCGGGGCCGTGCGGCTGCGGCTCATGCCGCAGCGCGGACCCTCACGGGAACGCCGGGATGTTGGGCTCGATGCCCTCGAGATGCGCTTCGGGGTGCAGGGCCTGCAGGCGAGCCTCGATCTCTTCCACGCGCGAGCGCGGCACGTCGACCATCAGCAGGATTTCGCCCTTCTCGATCGCCGGCTCGAAGCGCTTGAGCCGGTGGCTCGGCGTGGACACGCCGATCATGCTCGACGACCAGGCGCCGAACGCCCCTCCCAGCACCGCGATCACCGCCACCATGCCCCACTGCGGCTCGTCGCCGACGATGGGGAAGAAGATCGCCGCCAGCACCCCGAGCAGCGTGCCGGCGATGCCGCCGACCACCAGGCCCATTTGCGCGGCACGGATGACGTCGGAAGTCTGCAGCACGTTGGCCGGGTGCAGCCCTGTCAGGTCGGCCTCTTCGCGTGCCACGAAGTGCATGTGTTGCTCTGCGATGCGCGCGAGCAGCAGGTCGTCCATCGTTCGTCTGGCGCTTTCCAGGTCGGGCAGCAGCCAGTAGATCCTTCTGCGCATGATCCCTCCTTTGTGACGAGGACTGCGATGTCGGAAATGACGCGTGCGTGTTTTTTGTACACCCGAACGCACCGCGCAGCAAGTGGGGATTCAAGGCAGGTCGCGCGTCACGCGCGTGGCGAGTTCCTACGCGAGGCCACGCCATCGACTGACGAACAACCTGCTGACGCTGGGCGGACAATGCCTGCGATCAGGAGCCGCTTCAACGATGTCGAGGATCTGCACACGGACGTGTTTTGCAATCGCACTGCTGGCGACCACGGTATTCGCCGGCGCGCCAGCGCGAGCCGATGCGACGCAGGACACTGCGTCCACTCCCGCGGCCGCTTCGCCAAAGCCGGCCAGGAGCAAGCTTGACCTCACGGGCCGAAAGCGCGTGGGCCTCGCATCGTTCTACGCGCGCA
>CAJPFZ010000300.1 GCA_905339355.1 Burkholderiaceae bacterium | reverse complement strand
TCGCCGCTGTCGGAACCGACGGTCATCGCCATGGCGCGCTCCTCACGCCGCCCGGACGGCGGCGGCCTTGGCCATCGGCGCGCGGCTGCCCATCAGCACGCCGTGCAGGTCGGCGCTGAAGGCGCGCACCGCTTCCATCGTGACCTTGTTGCGCCGCACCAGCCAGTTGTAGCCGAGCACGGCCGGCACCGCGACGGCGAGTCCGATGGCCGTCATGATGAGTGCCTCGCCCACGGGGCCCGCCACCTTGTCGATCGAGGCTTGGCCCGCGATGCCGATGGCGGTGAGCGCGTGGTAGATGCCCCAGACGGTGCCGAACAGGCCCACGAACGGTGCCGTCGAACCGACCGTGGCGAGGAAGGCGAGGCCATCTTGCAGCCGCGACTGCACGTCTTCGACGCTGCGCTGCACGCTCATGGTGACCCAGCTGTTGCGGTCGATGTGCTCGGTGAGCGCGCCTTCGTGGTGGTCGCTGGCGTCGATGCCGCTCTCGGCGATGAAGCGGAAGGCGCTGCCTTGCTTCAGGGTCTTGGCGGCGTCGGTGAGGCTCGCGTGCTTGAAGAAGCCCTTGCGCGCGGCGCGCGCTTCGCCGGCGACCTTGAAACTTTCATACAGCTTGGTGATCAGGATGTACCAGCTGCCCATGCTCATGATCACGAGGATGATCAGCGTGCCCTTGGACACGAAGTCGCCCTGCGCCCACAGCGCGGCCAGGCCGTAGGGGTTGTCGATCACCTCCTTGCTGGTGGTGGCAGCTGATGGCGCCGGTGTGGCGGTCTCTGCCGGCGCAGCGGCGACCGGTTCGGCGGCCACCTCGGCGGCCGGGGTCTGCGCCGTGGCGCCCGCCGGTGCGGCCAGAGCCGCGGCCAGGCACAGCGCCACGGCGGCAATGGCGGAAATCAAACGTTGTGACATGAACAGCTCTCCTGCAATTCGAAAGTGCGAGATACGAGGCGCGGCCGGCGAGCGCCTCAGTTGATGTTGAAAACGAACTCCTGCACGGCCACCACGTCGCCGCTGCAGTGGTACTGCCGCGCCGCCGCTTCGACCGCGCCGGCCAGCAGCCGCTGCGACCTGCGGTCGCTGGCGCCGCGGAACTGCGAGACCTCGACCGCGCGCACGCGGCCGCCGACGATCGTCAGCTTGGCCAGCATCGAAACGGTGCCGGTGACCTCGACCGCCGGCAGCTCGGGCTGCGGCATGCGGGTACACACCGTGCGCACGTTCACCGGGCCCGGGGGCGGCGCCACGATCGGCGGTGCCACCGGCGTCATCGGCGCCGCAGGCGGAGGCGTGGCGGTCACCGCCGCGATCACCGGCGACGCCGGCGGCGGTGCCTGGATCTGCACCTCCGGCGGCGGAATGAAGGGCGGCGGCGGCGCGTCCAGCCGGGGCGGCGGCGCGATCGGCGGCGGCGCCATCTCCTGCGGCGGCTTGACCGCCTCGATGATCTTCGTCTCCAGCGGCTGCTTGATGACGTCGACCACCTTGCGCGCCAGGCCGCCCACCAGGGCGTAGACCACCACCACGTGGAGCAGCGCCACGACGATGAAGCCGACCGACCACTTGGCGGGCCGCGCTTGCGCATACGCGTACTGCACTTTGACTTCTCCATTCGACCCAGGGACGGCATGGGCGGCAGTTGCGCCGCCGCCCATGCGCTGCGGCTTCAGAAGTTGAAGCCGACCGACAACTCCAGCGCGCGGCCGAAGACCGGGCGCCCGAGGAAGGAGCCGCCGGAGATGCCGGTGCTGCCGACGCCCGCGCGGATGTTTCCTTCGGTGATGCCGAGTTCGTTGGTCAGGTTGGTGCCGGTCAGGCGCACGTCCAGCCCGTTGTTGAGGTGCGCCACGACGCCCGCGTCCAGCGTGTCGTACTTGGGCAGGAACTGCTGGTTCTCCGCGTCGCCGAAGCGGTCGCCGACGTGGGTCCAGGTGCCGAACACACGCAGCTGCCCAAGTTCGGTCGGGATCTTGTAGCTCGGCGTGAAGCGGAACTGCAGCTTGGGCTGGCGCTGCACACGCTTGCCCGAGTTCGGGCCGCCGTCGAGCTTGGCGTCCTGCACGTTGCCCGACAGCGCCAATTCCAACCCGCGCAGCGGCCGCAGCGCCAACTCGAACTCGAGGCCGACCGTCTTGGAGCCGCCCTCCTGCACCAGGTTGCCGGCGCCGGTGAAACGCTGGAACTGCGAGTTCGACAGCCGGTTGGCGAACGCGGTGAGGAAAGCGGTGTACAGCGGCGTGACCGTGTTGACGCCGATCTCCGCCTGCTTCACGTCTTCGACGCCGCGCTTGCCGTCGCGGATGTCGTCGAAGTCCGGAAAGCGGTAGCCCTGGTTCAGGCGCACGAAGGTGCTCAGCGCACTGTTGACGTTGTAGTTCGCGCCGAGCGTCCACGAGGTCTTGGCGAAGGACTCGCTGAACGTCGAGTGGCTGCCGTTGAAACGAGCCACGTTGTTGTTGAAGATCGTCAGCGGGTCGGCGTCGAGATCGCCGTAGGTGAGGTTTTCGAGCGTGCCGTCGAGCCGGCGCTTCTCGTGGCGGATGCCGCCGTCCAAGCGCAGCTTGTCGGTGGCGCGCCACTCGTCGGACAGGTAGAAGGCGGTCGCGCGGCCGTTGTAGCTCGCGTTCACGTCGTAGGTCCATGGGGGCGTCACGAAGCCGTTGCGCGACGCGCGCACGCCGTTGTCGAGTTCGATGTCGATCGGCCGCGCATGCGGCTCGACCGTCATCAGCATCGAGCGGTTGAGATACCACAGGTCCTTGGACGAATAGTCGGCCAGGTAGACGCCGGCCGTCAGCGTGTTGCGCTCGCCGAGATCGAAGCTCAGGCGGTTCTCGGTGCTGAAGGACTGCAGGTCCTTGTCGACGACCCACATGCCGGCCTGGATCACGCGGGTGTCCATGTCGGTGATCGACGCGCCGCCGTTGACGAAGCGCGCCTGGCCCGCGGTCGCGGCCGCGCCGGCGGCGGCGAGCGCCGCAGTGTCGGCGTTGGCTGCTGCGATCTGGCCGGCGATGTAGTCGCCCAGGGTGGTCGGGTTCGGGCCGGTGAACAAGCCGTAGGTCGGCGTGTGCGCCGACATGTAGCTGCTCTTGCTGCTGAAGGCGATCTCGCCGAACTTCTTGTCGAAGTTGAGCCCGATGTTGTTGGCCGAAGCGCCGCGCCCCTGCGCCAGGTCGCGCTCGATGGTGCCGGGCAGGCCGCCCGGCGCAGACGGCGCATTCACCTCCAGCCGGATGTGGCGCAGCTCGTTGCCGTAGAACGAGGCGGTCAGCGGATCGAATCCCGGGAACGCCGAGTAGGACTTGCCGTCGGCGCTCGCCGTCAACGGGATCGGCGTGAAGAAGGCGTTCTTCTCGTCCTGGCGGCGGCCGTAGATGCTCAGCTCGCCGTCGTCCAGCTTGCGCGTCAGCATGCCGCTGAACTGGCCGCCCTCGTCGGCCGGGAATTGCGTGTCGCGCACGCCGCTCGCCGTGCGGTAGAAGCCGCCCAGGCTCACATACCAGTGCTCCGAGAGCTTGTCGGTGTAGAAGCTGTCGAAGCGGCGCAGGTTGCCGCTGCCCGTGGTCAGGCGCAGGCCGCCTTCTGGAAGGGCAGTCCCCTTCTTCTGGATGAAGTTCACCGTGACGCCGACCTGCCCGCTGCCGAAGATGGTGCTCGGGCCTCCGCGCAGCACTTCGACGCGGTCGATGGTGTCGTCGAGCCGGAACAGCGCGGAGTTCTCGAAGAACGACAGCTTGGCCTCGGGGTACAGCGGCGAGCCGTTGTATTGCATGGTCGTGAACGGCGCGTCGCCGTCCATCGGAAATCCGCGCACGCGCACGTTGGCGCCGGCGTTGCCGCCGGTCGTCTCCACGAACACTCCCGGCACGATCTTCAGCAGGTCTGCCGTGCTGGAGGGCGCCGCCTGCTTGATCTGTTCCTCGTTGGCGGTGGTGATCGAGAAGCCCGCTTCCTTCTTCAGCTGGCCTTCGCGCCGCGCGGTGCCCGTGACGATCACAGCATCGAGCCGTTCGACGTCGCCGCGGGCCGGCGCCGATGCAGCCGATGCCGGCGCCTGCGCGACGTCTTGCGCCTGGGCCGACATCGCCGCCAGCGCAGCCATCACGGCCGAGGACATCAAGCTTCGACGGACTGCCCGACTCGCCACTGCCGCGGAGGGCGCGCCAACGTGGTGGTTCTTCATGGATGTCTCCTGTGGTGTTGAAGTAACCCGGCCCGCCAGTCCACCGGCAGCCGCGTGGGGCGAAATCTAGGAAGCGGGTTTGAACAGGAGATTTGGTTCGTGACACGCGCCGCGTCATTGCATTTCGAACGTGACAGCGCAGCGGCGTAACGTTGTCGCGTTGCCAGGGTTTGTCCCCGGTCCTGCACGGCCGGTCGCCGCGGACGTGTTGGACTTCAGCGAGGCCGCAGTGCAGCGGCACATCGCGCGGCAACGGCGCGGCACCGCCTACCGCGCGACAGCATCGACGTCATCGAGGTGCTCGGCACCTGGCCGGCCGGCTGCTCATGCGCTGGGCGGCAGCGAGACAATGCGCGGCGGCTCCGGATGGAAACGCGCCATCGCATGCGCGTCGACGTACTGGCCATCCCTCATCGCGTAACCCTTGAACGTGCCCTCGATCTCGAAACCGAACTTGCGGTACAGCGCGAGTGCCGGCGCGTTGTCGGTATAGACCGTGAGTTCAATGCGCAAGGCGCCCAGCCAGCGGTCGGCGTAGTCGCACAGCGCGGCCATCAGGGCCGAGCCGACGCCGCGGCCCTGCGCTTCGCGCGCCACGCAGATGCCCAGCATCATCGCGTGGCGGCGGCGCAGCGCCGGCCCAACCGGATGCAGCCCCGCCGAGCCGACCACCTCGCCATGCAGTTCGGCCGCGAGCGGCAGGTCGATCTTGCCGGGCTCGCAGGACTCGGCGAGCCGCTTGCGCCAGATCTCCTCGTTGGTATAGGGCAGCTGCATCAGCCCGGCGAAGACCTGCGGATCGCCCATGAAGCGCGCATACGCCGCGGCGTCCTGCGGCGTTGCTCTCCTGACCGTGATCGTCATGACAAAACCTCCTCGGTGTGGCCTTCGTGGGGCCCGGCAGAAACGACGACGCCCGCGGGGTGGCGGGCGTCGTGGGTGAAATCGGAAAGACTGTGCGCCCGCTAACTGCCTCCCCCGACGATCCGGATCGCGATGACATGCATGGCGAACACCGGCATGGTGTCGGTGCATTGCATCGTCTGCAGTTGGGGTGCCGGGCGGCGGTTCATGGGGCGCAGTATCCGGGGCCGTGGATGCGTCTGGCAACCCCCAAGAAGCGCACTAAGGCCCCGCCCCGGCGCGATCTTCACAGGCGCTGGTAGGATTCGGCCTGCGCCGCGCGCGCCCGCGCGTTCCGACGCCCGGGATGCCACTGTCCCGTTTGCGATAGCCAAACCGGCTGCGGCACCGCACGCTAGACCATCCGACCGACCCCTCACGACCGACCATGGCCAACATCGGCACCGAACGCGTTCTGCACGTCCACCACTGGAACAACACGCTGTTTTCCTTCCGCACGACTCGTGACCCGTCGCTGCGCTTTCGCAACGGCCACTTCGTGATGATCGGGCTGCCGGTGGACGGCAAGCCGCTGCTGCGCGCCTACAGCGTCGCCAGCGCCAACCACGACGAGCACCTCGAGTTCTTCAGCATCAAGGTCGAGAACGGTCCGCTCACCTCGCGGCTGCAGCACCTGAAGCCCGGCGACGAGATCATGGTCGGCCGCAAGCCCGTGGGCACGCTGGTGCTCGACGACCTGCGCCCGGGCAAGAACCTGTACCTGCTGTCGACCGGCACCGGCCTCGCGCCCTTCATCAGCATCATCCAGGACCCCGAGACCTACGAGCGCTTCGAGAAGGTCGTGCTGGTGCACGGCGTGCGCCAGGTCGACGAACTCGCCTACGCCGACTTCTTCCAGCACCAGCTGCCCGAGCACGAGTTCCTCGGCGAGATGCTGCGCGGCAAGCTGATCTACTACCCGACCGTCACGCGCGAGACCTTCCGCAACATGGGCCGGCTCACCGAACTGATCGAGTCGGGCAAGCTCGCCGCCGATACCGGCATGCCGCCGTTGGACCCAGCCACCGACCGCGCGATGATCTGCGGCAGCGAGGCGATGCTCAAGGACAGCTGCAAGCTGCTCGATGCCCGCGGCTTCCAGATCAGCCCGCGCCAAGGCGAACAAGGCGACTACGTCATCGAGCGCGCGTTCGTCGAGAAATAGGCTTTCGCATTGAAGACGTCATCCCGGCGAACGCCGGGATCCAGGACGGATGTCCGCTGACCTCGACGATGGATCCCGGCTTTCGCCGGGATGACGAAGAGAAGCGGCGCGCCCGCGCCGGCGTGCGTCAGCAAGCGCCCTCAGCTCGCCTGAACGGTGATGCGCCGCGGCTGCGCATGCGCCTGCTTCGGGATGCGCAAGGTCAGCACACCGTCCTTCAGGTTGGCGTCGATGCGCCCGGTGTCGAGTTCCCGGCTGAGCGTGAAGCTGCGGCGAAAGCGCGGAACGCGCACCTCGGCATAAAGCGCTTCCAGGCCGTCAGGCGTCTGCGGCTGCACCGTGCCTTCGACCAGCAGGGTATCGCCTTCGACCTTCACGTCGAGCTTGTCCTTCGGGACGCCGGGCATGTCGGCCAGCAAGGTGATGCCGGTCTCGTCTTCGAACACGTCCACACGCGGCAGCACGGCACGGCTCTCCTGCTCCTGATTGCCCTGGCTGCTCTGGTTCTGGATCGCTTGCTTGTTGTCGCTCATGATGTCTCTCCTTCGTGATCCGAGCGCTGTCATTGCACCGTGATGCGCTTGGGCTGCGCCGACTCGCTGCGGGCGATGCTCACCTGCAGCACGCCGTCGCGGTAGCTCGCGCGTACATGCGCCGGGTCGACGTCGTCTGGCAGGGAGACCGCCCGCATGAAGCTGCCCGTGCCGCGTTCGCGCGCATACACGTTGAGGCTGGGTTTGTCGTCAGGCAGCTGTGACCTGCGTTCGCCCGAAATCCGCAGCACGCCGCGGTCGAGCGTCACATCGATCTTCGAGGCGTCCAGCCCCGGCGCGAAGGCGTAGACCTCCACGCTTTGCGGCGTGCGCCCGACATTCACCGCCGGCAGCGTGCCCGGCGCAACCGAGCGGATGCTGCCCGGCAGGCCCGGGACACCGAACACGTCGTCGAGCTCCCGGCGCAGGCGCTCGAATTCGCCGAACAGACTGCCTGGATAGTTCAGCATCGTTGAATCGAACATGGCTGTTCCTCCGTACGTCGTTGAAGGACCGGCCGGCAACCGGCCAGCCGGTTTGCACCGGGAAAAATAGATTCGGGGGCGCCGATTTCAAGAGGGCCGGCAAGCCCCAAACGTTCACCCGGCGCCGCGTGCCACCAGCTCGGCAAATCGCGCCGCGTCGATGTTCGAGCCGCAGACGATCAGCGCCACCCGCTTGCCGTCGAGGCGGCTGCGCAGCGGGCCCAGCAAGGCGGCGGTCGCGGCGGCGGCCGCCGGCTCGCACGTGAGCTTCATGTCGCGATAGAGGTGGTGCATGCCGCGGCACAGCTCTTCGTCCCACACGCGCACGATGTCGTCGACGAAGCGGCGGCACACGCCGTAGCTGTAGGGCAGGCTGTAGGGCGCGCCGAGGCTGTCGGCGATGGTGTCCACTCGATCGAGCTTGACCGGCTCGCCGGCGCGGAAGCTGCGATACATCGCATCGGCGCCAAAGGGCTCGATGCCGAACACCTGGCACGCCGGCTTGATCTGCTTGACCGCGGCGGCAATGCCGGCGCACAGACCGCCCCCGCCCACCGGCACGACCACCGCGTCCAGATCGGGCAGCTGCCGCATCAGCTCCAGGCCGACGGTGGCGGTGCCCTCGGCGGTGAGCGGGCCTTCGAAGGGATGGATCATCGTGCGGCCCTCCTCCTCGACCCAGCGCTGCGCGAGCGCAAACGCCTGGTGCACGGTGTCGACGAGCTGCACCTCGGCGCCGTCGGCCTGGCAGGCCGCGATGCGCGCCGGGCTGGCGTGGCGCGGCATGGCCAGCCGTGCGTGCGTACCGGCGGCCCGCGCGGCGTAGGCAACGGCCATCGCGTGGTTGCCGGCGCTGGCGGCCGCCACGCCGCGTTGCAGCGCGGCCGCATCGAGCGCGGCCATGCAGTTGAGCGCGCCGCGCAGCTTGAAGGTGCCGGTGCGCTGGAACAGCTCGAGCTTGAGCCAGACCTCGGTGTTGGCGCTCAGCGCCTGCGCGACGATGCCGGTGTGCCAGCGCCACACCGGCGTTTCGAGAACCTGGCCGGCCAGACGCGCAGCGGTGCGCTGCACGTCGTGCAGCGAGGGAAACGGTGACGAGAGCGGGGACGAGAGCGGGGACGTGGCAACGTCCTGACAAGCAAGTGACATGGGTAACTCCATTCGGTGCAGATCGGGAATGGCGCGTGAACGCGCCGGCGACGAGCGGGACCGCCGAGCACCGGCCACAGCCGCAGCTCAGCGATCCTCTGGAATTCGAATGGAGATGGAGGTCGGCGGAATTGCCCGCGTGCCGGCCAGCATGCGGTGGCCGCTGCAGGCAGCGCGTCGCAGGGGCGTGGCGGAAGCGGGGCGAGAATTCACGGCCGGATGATCGCACAGGCCGCTTCGGCGTGCAGCGCGCTCGCGCGGGTTCGCCCGTGCTGCACACGGGCACGGCGATTGCGGAACCATACCGAATGAACTTGGGCATCGACTTCTCCGCCGACTCGTTGCACGTCGCGCAGCGCCTCATCGGCGTGACGCTGCTGGTCGGCGGCGTGGGCGGGCGCATCGTCGAAACCGAGGCCTACGACCGCGACGATCCGGCCTCGCACAGCTTCGCCGGCGCCAACCCTCGCAACGCCGCGATGTTCGGGCCGCCCGGACATGCCTACGTCTACCGCTCCTACGGCATCCACTGGTGCCTCAATTTCGTGTGCCGCGAAGCAGGCCACGGTGCCGGGGTGTTGATCCGGGCGCTGGAGCCGACCGCCGGCCTCGGCCTCATGCGCGAGCGCCGGGGCATCGACGATGTGCGCCTGCTGTGCGCGGGTCCTGGGCGCGTCGGCCAGGCCCTCGCGATCACGCGCGAACTCAACGGCCTGCCGCTCGATCGGCCGCCCTTCGAGCTGCTGCCGGGCGAGGGGGCGGTGCACGTGCTGGCCGGCCCGCGCATCGGCATCTCCAAGGCGATCGAGGCGCCGTGGCGCTTCGGGCTCGCGGGTTCGCGGTTTGTCAGCCGGCCGTTTCGCTGACCGCTGCCGAAGGCGAACTCAGTCCGCGCGCCGCATGCCACTCGGCGAGCGAGCAATCGGGGTATTGGCCGAAGCAGGCGTCGCCGGCGCGCCCCTCGACCTCCACCCACGGGGCCTTCGACCCCAGCATCATGTGCACGTGCGATGGTGGTGTGGGCAGCGGCGTGTCGATCGCGCTGGCGTGCGGGTGCACGAGCTCGGGCCAAGTCGGATCCCACAGCCACAGCGCACTGCCGCAGCGGCCGCAGAAGTGGCGATGCCCGCTGCTTTGCTGCGAGCTGCTGCCGGTGCCGCTCATCTGCGCGCGATACACACGGAGGTGGCGCTTGCCCGTGACCGCGAGGGTGTTGAAGTCGGCGCCGAGATTGATCGCGTACCCGCCGCCGCCGGCCGTCTTGCGGCAGATCGAACAGTAGCAGCGCATGAACGGCACCGGCTGCGCCGACTCGACCGTGAAGCGCACGCTGCCGCAATGGCACGAACCCGTGAGTCGCATCGTTGGTTCTCCTTGGCGGAAAGCCACGATGATGCACGCGCCGAGCTGTGGCGCGTGGAGGCTGCCTCTCAGGACTTGACGGAGATGGGCGTTCCGATCGGCACGCGTTCACGCCCCGTTGCCGGCTGCACGGCAGGCGCCTCGCCGGCCGGCTCGGCCAGCTCTACCAGCTCGGGCCGCACGCCGCGCCATGCGATGCGGCGCGCGGCGTAGTCGGCGAGGTAGACGGCGGCGATGAACACGCCCACACCGCCGATGCCCAGCACCACCAGCAGCACCGCATGCATCCATGGATCGGTGAAGAAGACGAAGCCGAGTGCAGACGCCGCGGCCACCGCGCCGGCCAGTCGCCGGCCGCGCCGCTCGAGCAAGCTGCCCAGCACCAGCGGGTAGCTCATCAGGAACGCGAACACACAGGCCTGCTGTTCGACGCCCATCGCGTCGAGGCTGGCATGGATTTCACCGATGACGCTCATGGTCCGACCCCTTCAGGTCAACCCACACGGAACGAGCGTACGCCGAACGCCTGCGTACTTCCATGGACCCTCCCGTGAATGGATGGTCCAGAACAGCAAGCACCGTGCCGTTGGTTACATCTGGGGGTGCGCGTGAAATAACTCACACGCAAGGCGGGTTTTGCCTCCCATGCGGTTCGCAGCGGCGAGTGAAAGCTTTACCGGTGCCGGCAGCGGCTACGGGAAGGCCCGACAAGGGCCTTTCAAACCCGCTCGGCGACCCAGGCTGGCACCGAGTCCAGGGCAGCACCGAGCTTGGTCGCATCGGTGCCGCCGGCCATCGCCAGATCCGGCTTGCCGCCGCCCTTGCCGCCGACTTGGCCAGCGACGAAGTTGACCAGCTCGCCGGCCTTCACGCGGCCCACGCTGTCGGCGGTGACGCCGGCAGCGAGCTGCACGCGGCCGCCGTCGACCGCCGCGAGCACGATCGCCGCCGTCTTCAGCTTGTCCTTGAGCTTGTCCATGGTCTCGCGCAACGCCTTCGCGTCTGCGCCGTCGAGCACAGCGGCCAGCACCTTGATGCCCTTCACGTCGACCGCCCGAGACAACAGCTCGTCGCCCTGCGACGAGGCGAGCCTGCCCTTCAGCGAGGCCAGCTCCTTCTCGAGCGAGCGCACATGGTCGAGCACGCCGGTGATGCGGCTCGTCACTTCGGCGGGCGTCGCCTTGAGGGTGCCGGCGACCTGGTTCACGGTGCGTTCGAGCGACTGCAGGTAGGCGAGCGCGTTGTCGCCCGTCACCGCTTCGATGCGCCGCACACCGGCGGCGACGCCGCCTTCGGCGACGACCTTGAACAACCCGATGTCGCCGGTGCGCTGCACGTGCGTGCCGCCGCACAGCTCGCGGCTGGTGCCGATGTCGAGCACGCGCACCTGGTCGCCGTACTTCTCGCCGAACAGCATCATCGCGCCCGACTTCTGCGCTTCGTCGATCGCCATCACGCGCGCCTGCGTCGGCAGGTTGGCGAGGATCTCGGCGTTGACGATCGCTTCCACGCGGCGGATCTGCTCGTCGCTGATCGACCCGTTGTGCGCGAAGTCGAATCGCGTGCGCTCGGCATCGACCAGCGAGCCCTTCTGCTGCACATGCGCGCCCAGCACCTCGCGCAGCGCCTTGTGCATCAAGTGCGTGGCGCTGTGGTTGCGCACGGTCTTGGCGCGCTTGTCGGCATCGACCTTGGCATTGACGACGTCGCCGAGCTTGATCGTTCCTTCGGCGATGCGGCCGTGGTGGCCGTAGACGTCGGCCTGGATCTTCAGCGTGTCTTCGACAATGAAGCGCGAGACGGCATTGCGCAGCTCGCCGGTGTCGCCGACCTGGCCGCCGCTCTCGGCGTAGAACGGCGTGTGGTCGAGCACGACGACCGCGTCGTCGCCCGAGTTCGCTTCCTGCACCGGCGTGCCGTCGACGTAGATCGCGGTGACACGCGCGGTGTCGTGGATCAGCTTGTCGTAGCCGTGGAAGGTGGTCGGGCTGCCGCCGTATTCGAGGCCCTGGGCCATCTTGAACTTGCCGGCTTCGCGGGCGCGGCGGCGCTGCTCGCCGAGCAGCTCGTTGAAGCGCGCTTCGTCCACCGTCACGCCGCGCTCGCGGCAGACGTCGGCCGTCAGGTCGACGGGGAAGCCGAAGGTGTCGTGCAGCTTGAAGGCGGTGTCGCCGTCGATCTGCTTCGCGCCGGACGCGAGCGCGCGCTCGAGGATCTCCATGCCGTTGGCGATGGTGCGGAAGAAACCCTCTTCCTCCTGCTTCAGCACCTCGATGGCACGCTTCTCGTTCTGGCGCAGCTCGGGGTAGGCGTCGCCCATCTCCGCGACCAGCGCCGGCACCAGCGCATGGAAGAAGGGCTTGCGCGCACCGAGCTTGTAGCCATGGCGGATCGCGCGGCGCGTGATGCGGCGAAGCACGTAGCCGCGGCCGGCATTGCTCGGGATCACGCCGTCGACCACCGTGAAGGCGCAGGCGCGGATGTGGTCGGCGATGACCTTCAGCGACGGGGAATCCTTGTCGCAGTCTGCAGCGCCCGCCGCGTCCACGACCTTTTTCGCCGCCGCCAGCAGGTTCACGAAAAGGTCGATCTCGTAGTTCGAGTGCACGTGCTGCAGCACCGCGGTGATGCGCTCCAGGCCCATGCCGGTGTCCACGCTCGGCTTGGGCAGCTTGTGCATCACCCCCGCTTCGTCGCGGTTGAACTGCATGAAGACGTTGTTCCAGATCTCGATGTAGCGGTCGCCGTCTTCTTCGGGCGAACCGGGGGGGCCACCGGGAATCTCGGGGCCGTGGTCGTAGAAGATCTCGGTGCAGGGCCCGCAGGGGCCCGTGTCGCCCATCATCCAGAAGTTGTCCGACGCATAGCGCGCGCCCTTGTTGTCGCCAATGCGAATCACCCGCTCGGCGGGCACGCCGATCACCTTGTGCCAGATGTCGTAGGCCTCGTCGTCTTCGGCGTAGACGGTGACCCACAGCCGGTCCTTGGGCAGCTTGAACACCTCGGTCAGCAGCTCCCACGCGTAGGCGATCGCGTCCTTCTTGCAGGAGTCGCCGATGCTGAAGTTGCCCAGCATCTCGAAGAAGGTGTGGTGGCGCGCGGTGTAGCCCACGTTCTCGAGGTCGTTGTGCTTGCCGCCGGCGCGGATGCACTTCTGCGAGCTGGCGGCGCGGTTGTACGGCCGCTTGTCGAAGCCGAGGAACACGTCCTTGAACTGGTTCATGCCGGCGTTGGTGAACAGCAGCGTCGGATCGTCGCCGGGCACCACCGGGCTCGAGGCGACGACGGCATGGCCCTTCGATTCGAAGTAGCTGAGGAACGCTTGGCGGATCTCGGAGGCTTTCATGGGGTTCGGGGTTCTGCGATTCAGGAAAGGTACAGGCTCACGCCGATGCGCTTGG
>CAJPFZ010000299.1 GCA_905339355.1 Burkholderiaceae bacterium | reverse complement strand
CAAGCGTGCGCCTGTCCGCGGACAGTGAGCTACCCAGGCGGCCACAGTAGTCGGCAACGATCAGCAGGCGGCTTGGCAGCACGTGGCGCAACTTTCGCAACCAGTCGACCACGCCGGCCGTCCCTGCGCCAAACATATCGTTCACGAACTGGCTCGCGACCACCGCCTGCACGTCGGCAACTACCGCGGGCGGCAGCACTGCGTCGATGGTGCGGGCATCGCCGCGAAACAGCTTGACTTGGCGAGCCACCCCGGCCTGCCGCATCGCGGCGCGCGCTGCCGTGTGCATGCCGGTGTTGGCCTCGATCCCCCAGCCCCGAAACGCGGGGTCGCTGCCGGCCATCTCGATCAGCAGGGTTGCCGGTCCGCACCCGAGGTCGAGCACACGCCGCAGGCCGAGCTGTTGCAGCAGGCCCGGCAGCACACCCAGTGCGTCCGCCGCGCGGTCGTATCGGCTGAAGACCAGCGCGTGTTGGCGACGGTCGACCAGCGCCGCGCCGCGCACGGGCTGCCGCAGGAGCATCTGCGCCTGGGCCGCAGCGGCGCCAAAGGCCAGGCCGTACATGCCGACAAGGAAGCGTGCCCCGGTGCTCCAGGCCTTTGTGTGGCGAAAGCGCCGCCCTTGCCGCCGCACCAGATCCGTGGACCGCGCGATGTGGTCGAGCAGGCCTGCCAGCAGAGCTTCATCGAGGTCGAACTCGCATGCCAGGTCTTCGGGCGAGCGCGGGACATTCAACGCGTCCATCACGCCTACCGCATGCAGCGCGGCGACGGCATGGCCTACTTGCAACGCCTGCATCAGCTCGAGCGCGTCGAAGCGCTCGTGCTGCTCGACTGAAGGTTCGGCTTTCGAGCGGCTGCGCAGACTCATGCTGTCTCGCCGCGCGCCGCCGCGACCAGCACCTGCTCGCGGGCCAGCGTGGCGAGGAACTCGATGCCGATCGTCGCTTCGCCACCCGCCGATTCACGCATCCAATCGATGACCTCGGCGCCGCGGCGCGGCTGCTCGAACATCGACACGAGGTAGGCAGTCCCGCGTTCCAGGTCCCAGCTCACCGATTGCGCGCCACGCTGCATCACGAGGTAGCTGCGGCGCTCCACGAACTGCGCGTCGTCCAGCATGGCGCCGTCGGACTGGCCTTCGCGGATGCGGGACAGTACCTGCTCGCAATCGTGCAGGTCGGTCAGTACATGAGCCTGCGGCTGAAGCTGGTAGCTGCGATTCGGATCGAAGGGCTCTGGCGGTCGCGTCGCAGGCCCGCTTCGCTCTTCGCCGCCGGCGTGCAGGCACAGCGCATAGCGGGCGAGCGACACCAGATGATGATCCGGGCCGAAACGATGCCCGATGTAGGTGGTCAGGTCTTCTGTCCCGGGCAGTGTCTCGAGCCTGCCGGTCGAGTGAAAGAATCGACGCCAGTCGTTCACCAGCACGCTGAGACGGCCGCTGTCGGCGCGCAGCAGGTAGCGCAGCACCAGCGGCCCCAGCCGGCGCAGCATGGCAACGGCCTCGGTGGCGAACACGTGTTGGACGCGCGGCAGCGTGGCGGGGAAGTAGTGGTACGTCGAGAAGATGTCGGGGTGGCCGAGCACCAAGGCCTCGTCGGCGGGAGTGACCAGTTCGGCGTTGTAGGGCCCGCCGTAGCCGTCATAGGCCAGGGCTTTTCCATGCTGCTCGAACAGCGGCGTGCCTGGCTCGGGTGCCAGCACATGCAATTGCGTGAGACAGCCGGGCCTGTGCAGCCGACCGATCATGTCCAAGGTGTCGTCTTGGTCGGTCTGCATCTCCTCCGGGTAGCCGGTAATGAATGACGCCGTGGTCGCAATGCCCAGGCGCTCCGCGGCGTGCAGGATGGGCCGAACCAGCGTCAAGTCGAGTCGCTTCTGGCAGAGGCGCTGCATTCTCGCGGAGCCGGTCTCGATGCCGAAGTACAAATCCACGCATCCGGCGTTGGCCATCGCTTCGAGCAAGGCCTCGTCGACGCAGTCGACACGTGCCGAGGCTCGCCATCGGTAGCCACGCCCGCGCACCGCCTCGCAAAACTCCAGCACCTTGTGCCGGTTGACGGTGAACATGTCGTGATCCAGCTTGAAGTCTCGCAGGCCATAGCGCAGATGCAGCGCATCGAGTTCTTGAACCAGCCGCGTTGCAGACTTGAGCCGGAAGCTGCGCTGGAAGAAGCCCGCGGTCGAGCAGAACGTGCACATGAACGGACAGCCTCGTCCCGCCTCTATGCGAAGCAGGCCCAGGCCAAGCTCGCTCACCGGATAGTGGTCGTAGTCGACGAACGGCAGCGTATCCAGATCCTCCACCTTCGGTTTGCCGTCGGTAAAGCGCAGGCGCTGGCCATCGCGCCAGCTCAGCCCCGGAATGTGTTCCAGGCGCCGCGATGGCAGCGCATCGAGCAAGGGTGCGATCACCTCGTCACATTCGTGCCGTGCCACCAGATCGAACTGTGTGAACCGCTCGAGTATGGGTCGGTGCAGCATGGTCGCGTGCGGGCCACCCAGCAAGATCGGCAAGTCGGGCTCGCGCCGCTTGAGCTCGCTCGCCACGTTGAGTGCAAACAGGAAGCTGCAGCCGAGCGTGGTGAAGCCCACGCACTGCGGCTTGATGGCCAGCAACTCATTCGCGACAGTCTCGTACAGCGTCTCGTCATAGGCGAGGTGACCGCCGCGCAGCCGCCACTTGGGATCGTAGATGACGGTCTCGTGGTCCGCCGCCTCGGCCGCGGCGGCCAGAGCCAGCAGACCCATGTGGGGGTGCACGTCCATCGCGGCCAGCGACCCTTTCTCAGGAAGGATCAGGTTGTCGACCAGCAATAGCTTCATTGCGTGGTGCTCCGCGTCGGGCGCTCAAAAACCAGCAGCCCGAGCTCCTGCAACTGCTCCAGCAGCGTTCGCACCATGTCCGGCACGCGCGAGCCCAGGCCGAGTGCCATCGACAGCTCGGCCACACGGTGCTGCCCCTGGCCGGCTTGCACTGCGGCAAAACCAAAGGCGTCGAGTTCGACGATGCGTACTGCTGCTTCATCAGGTGGCCGCCAGTAGCACATCGCCGAGGCCGCAGGCGCAATCGCCGTCAGATCGGGCTCACGCTGGCGCAGAGCCAGCAGGATATCGCTCGGTTTGTGCTGCATTTCGTGCAAGCGCACCGTACCGCGCACCCGCATCATTGCCCTGGGTGTGGGGCGTGCGTGCGGCCTGGTCGCAGGTGTCCGCGTTTCGGCGGGGAGCTGCGCCAGTTCGAACAGGGCGCCTTCGTGCCGCAGCAAGTCCCACAGCAGCGAATGGGTGGTGAGGCCTGGGTCGTGCCATCGCTGCACGAACGCGATCAAGGCCCGCGCGCGGGCCGTGTCGGTGCTCGCGAGTGCCTCGCCAGCGGTGGCCAGTGCGAGAGCGTAGTCGGCAAAAACCTCGATCTCCAGCCCGGCGGCGTGGAGCAATCGGAAGCTGTGCAAGAACGCGCCGCGCAGGCCGTTGTGGCGCACCTTGAGCGCAAGCCCCGCAAAGCCGCGCAGCGCGACCAGATCAAGACTCGCCGGATCGACACCCAGGGTACGCAAGGCCTGCGGGTTCGAGGCCCACTCATTCAGCCGACGCGGGTCGCTGACTCCACGAGCCAGCACTGCATGAACCTGCGCTGCGTTCATGCGCTGTGCAGCAATGTGCGGGCACGATCGATGTGATCGCGCAGCACAGGCCATGGGAAATGCGCCGACCAGTTGTATTCCAGCGTCAGTGCCTGTGGCTGGGCTCGCTGCATGACCCGTTCGAGAAGCTCGAACAACAACTCAGGCGCTGGGTTGGCGTGGTCGTCCCATACAACGCCCGACTGGCGGTTGAGGCCGGAGAGGTGCACCTCAACGACTCGTTCCAGCGGCAGCCGGTCGATTTCGCGCAGCGGGTCGGCACCAGTGTTCAGTGCAGTGATCAGGAAATGGCTCAGATCAAGCAACAGGTCGACATCGCAGCGCTCGACCACCGCGGCGATGAAGGTGCTCATGTCCATCGTGCTGCCCGGCACCGCGAAATACTGCGGAGAGTTCTCGAGGATGAGGGGCACCGGCAGGCGTGAACGCAACGCGGCCAGATTCTCGGCCACGCGCTCCACCGTCTGCTCGCTCATCTGCGGGCAAACGGTATAGCTGAGCGTTGTGGACGGGGCGGTGGGTTCATCTGCCACCGGGTCGGCCGCGATGAAGGCAAGGTGCTCGCCAATCCAGGGTGTCCCGGTGATGCGAGCGTGATCAGCTACCGCGGCGACGGTGCCGGGGGACGGCGGCACGAAGCCAGCAACCGAGAGGCTGGCACAGTGCAGAATCAACGGCGCGGTGTCGCGCAGCGCACCCAGCGCGGGCGCATGGCGCAATTGCTCGAACGGGATCTCGATGTAGTCGACCCAACCCGGATGCGCGCCGATGAACTCGGTCAGACCCGGCCCGTAAGCCAGCCCTACACGAGGTCGCCTGTCGTTGTGGTCGCGAGGCTTCATGTCCAGCCTGCGGCGGTCAGCCTCGCAGGGAGGGGCACGTTCGGCGAACAGAGGCCGGCGACGCTCAATCGTAGAGCCAGGCGTCTCCGATGCGGCCGGCCGCCAAGTCGACCTTGCTCACCGTGATGCTGAGCGTGCCCTTCTCGATGCACTTCTGGATTGCCTTGACCTTCCTGGCATCCAGCGGCATGTCGAGCGTGAGCTTGGGCAGGGTGCCCGTCAGAGTGATCTTGGGCGACGACTTCGGGGCCTTGGGATTCTTGGTGGCCATGTCGATTCCTCCTTGGTGATGGCGATCAGAAGGACCAGCCATCGAGGGCGATTGGAGTCCTGTGCGACCTCCGTGTCAAGGCGATCGGACAGGCTTTCATCCCCCTAGGTCTACGAGCTCCGCCACCGGGCCGGCCCAGCGACCGCCGACGGATGATGCGTCCGGCGGGTCGAAGCGCACCATGATCTCGGCCCTTGGCATGAACATGACGTGCAGCCGCCAGTCAATGACTTGGTCCGCGTCCAGCACCGTATGGAATCGCTGCAGCATGAAGCCGAGCGCAGACCGCAGCAGATCCATGCCCAGGCTGCGGCCGACGCAGCTGTGGCCGCCGGCGCCAAACGGAAAGTATTCGAACGGTGTGGGCCGTACGCCGCGCCATCGCCCGGGCAGGAAGATGTCCGGATGTTCGAAGACGCTGCTCTCGCGATGCGACAGCAGAGGGCAGAGGATGACCTCGCTGCTCGCCGGCAGTGACAGGTCACCGAGCTTGACAGGCCGCGTCGTGACACGAACCATGAAGCCGTTCGGTGGTAACAGGCGCAGACTTTCGAGCAGTACGTCGTCCAGCGCCGCCGGATCGCCGCGCAAGGCTCGCTGCAAACCGGGCTGCTGCGAGAGCAGCAGCAGCATCCATGTCAGCGCGACCGCGATCGGCTCGGTCGCTGACACGAAGAGAATATTGGCGTGGCCGACTGCGTCGTCCTCGCTCAAAGCCAGGCCTGCCATCGCCCTCGGGCACCGCAGGCGCGCCAATACGCCGCCGGCAGTCTCCCTGGGATTCAGATGGCGACGCAGCATGGCGTCGACCCGGCTTCCCGCGGCCAGCAACGCTTCCCGCATGGCTGGGTCTGCCGCTGCGGCGGGCGAAGCCGCCTCGCGTCGCAGGAGAAAGTACTCGTGCAGCAGGGGTGCCAGTGCTGGATCGGCATCCGAACTCAGCAGGACGTGCCCGGCCAGAGCCAAAGTCAGTTCGCGCATGCGGCCAAGCAGTGGCTGAGGCTCGTGAAGGGGCCAGTGTTCTGTGGCCTGTTCCAAGACATGGATGACGTTGCTGCCTTGTGCAGTTGATCCCAACAACTTGCCCAGTGCTCGCTTGTGCTGGCCATGTTCGGGCTCGGCCATGCTGTGCAGGCTGCGATTGAGCTTCGCCAGACCCTGAGGCAGAGCCAAGGCACCAGCAGCCGACGCCGGCATCGCGAAGGTCTCGGTATCGGTCAATACCTGCTGCACGGCAGCTGCGCCGAAAACGGCAACGACCTCGCGACAGTCGAGGAGGCGCGAGAACACGGCGCGACCGGTGTGCAACCGGAACACATCGCCTCGCTCCCGGCGTGCCTGCACCAACCACCTCAGCGGGTCGGCCCGGAACGGAGCCAAGTCGCCGTCGCTTGGCGTGGATCCGGCATCAATAGGCATCGGGCCATCTTACTGATGCGCCGGCATGCGCGGTGGGTGGCAGCCATGACGACTTCTTTCCGCGCCAGATGGGGCATACCGGCGGCATCAGGCGTACGCTTCCAGGGTGCACATGAGGGGAGGCTGCGTCCTAACCGAAAGCGTCTCGGCTTCGATGTCGACGTCGACGACGAGGAGCCCGTGACCAAGAAGCCGCTGGCGCGCGGCCTGGTGCTGCGCGGCCGCGGCCGTGCGCGCCCTGCGCAAGTCCAGCTCAATGCACTGTGCGAGCGTGCTGCATGCGGGCGCATGCTCGAAGGCGATCGGCTCCCCGCGGTCTTGGAAGCCCAGCACGCTCAGGCAGCGGCGGGCGTGAAGGTCGACCTGCACGGTGGCGATGCCGACGTCGGCACATTCGCCGGCACGGAGCACGGCGGCCGACATGAACAACTGGTAGATGCCGCGCCCGCGCCACTCGCGGGAAACAACTCCGCGCGTGAATTCCGCGATCCGCGGCCCTTCAGGCAGCGGCAGGCGCGCGCCGCCGACCCAGCTGCGCAAAACACCCGGCGGCTGGGTCACTCGCACCGCGCCTACCAATGCATCGTCGATGGAGACGAGCACGTGGGTGCTGCGGTCGTCGAAGGTATCACGCAGGCAGGCACTGCCGGCAGCGGGGTCGTAGTCGGTACGGCGCAAGGCCTCGATCCGAGGATCGAATTGCTCGCACGAAAGGAGTTGCAGCACACGCGTGGCGGCTGTACGAGTGACGCCCATCTGTCCCTCCCTGAGACGTTTGTTCGATGCGCGAGGGTAGCGGCGTTGGGCAGGGACGGGCAAGACCGCTTTCGATCTGAACGGTATCCAGGCGGAGATGGACCCCTGGGGTCAAGCCGCGTCAGCCAGAGCGGACGCCGGTTCGGATCGCAGCAGGCTGTCGAGCATCGCGCGGTCGACGACCTCCTTCTCCAGCAGCAGGACCGCCAGCGCGTCGAGGGCAGGGCGGTGCGCGGCCAAGGTGGCCGACACACGGGCGCGCGACTCGTCGAGCAGCTGCCGCACTTCGGCGTCGATGGCCTCGGCGGTGCGCTCGCTGCAGGTCCGCAGCTCCGGCGGCGCCGGCCCGTCGAGGAACATGGGACGGGGCTGCGTGTCGTAGGTGGCGAGGCCGAGCGCCTCGCTCATGCCGTAGTGCGTGACCATGCGGCGGGCGATGTCGGTGGCGCGCTGCAGGTCGTTCTCGGCGCCGGTCGACACGTCGCCGAACACCAGCTCCTCTGCGACGCGCCCGCCCAGCAGCACGTCGAGCCGGTCGAGCAGCTCGCTCCTGCGCAGCAGGTAGCGGTCCTCGGTCGGCGACTGCTGCGTGTAGCCGAGTGCGGCGATGCCGCGCGGGATGATCGACACCTTGGCGACGCGATCGGCATGTTCGCGGTGTTCGGCCACCATCGCATGCCCCGCCTCGTGGTAGGCGATGAAGCGCCGCTCGGTCGGGTTCATCACGCGGTTCTTCTTCTCCAGGCCGGCCACGATGCGGTCCAGCGCCTCTTCGAAGTCGTGCATGTCCACCGCGTCCTTGCCGTGCCTGGCCGCACGCAGCGTCGCTTCGTTCACGAGGTTGGCGAGGTCCGCGCCGGCGAAGCCCGGGGTGCGCGCGGCGATCGACGCCAGGTCCACCTGCGGCGCGAGCGTCACGTTCCTCGCATGCACTTCGAGGATCTGCCGGCGCCCGTTCAGGTCGGGCCGGTCGATCGAGACGTGGCGGTCGAAGCGGCCAGCACGCAGCAGCGCAGGGTCGAGGATCTCCGGCCGATTGGTGGCGGCCAGGATGATCACGCCGCGGTTGGTGTCGAAGCCGTCCATCTGCACTAGAAGCTGGTTGAGCGTCTGCTCGCGCTCGTCGTTGCCGCCGCCGAGCGCGCTGACGCCGCGCGCCTTGCCCAGGGCATCGAGTTCGTCGATGAAGACGATGCACGGCGCCTTGGCGGCGGCCTGCTCGAACAGGTCGCGAACGCGGGCGGCGCCGACGCCGACGAACATCTCGACGAACTCCGAGCCGCTGAGCGAGAGGAAGGGCACACCGGCCTCGCCCGCCACCGCCTTGGCCAGCAGCGTCTTGCCGGTGCCCGGCGCACCGACGATCAGCACGCCTTTGGGAATCTTGCCGCCCAGGCGCCGGTATCGGTCGGGGTTCTGCAGGAACTCCACCACCTCCATCAGCTCTTCCTTGGCCTCGTCGATGCCGGCCACGTCCTTGAAGCTGACGCCGGTCTCCTTTTCCATGTAGACACGCGCCTTGCTCTTGCCGATCTCGAGCATGCCGCCGTGCAGGCCGCCGCTCAGCCGCTTCATGACGAAGAACCAGACCGCAAGGAAGAACAGGACCGGCATCACCCACGAGAACAGCAGCGCCAGCCATCTGCTCTCGGCGACGCCGGCGTAGCGCACCTTGGCGGCGTCGAGTTGCGCCACCAGGTCGGGGTCGTCGACGAGCACCGTCGCGAAGCGGTGAGCCTCCCCCTTTTGCCTGAGGACGGCGATGCGCTCGGGCGCCAATACTCCCTCCAGGCCGTTCACGTCGAGCCGCCCGACGGCCATGCCGTCGCGAAGCAGCACGTCGTCGAGCTTGCCCGCTGCGAGCGCCTGCTTGAACTCGCTGTAGGCGAGCGTCTCCGTGTGCTGCCTGCCGAGCAGATCCTGCAGCGTCAGCAGCACCAGCAGGGCGGCCAGCACGTACCAGAAGGAGAAGGTCTGCTTCTTGTCCATGCTGCAAGCCTATGCGGCATCGCATGGCGTGCGTTGATGCGCCTCAAGCGCACCGGCGGTGGCCCGTCAGCGCAGGTGGAGCGCCTCGAAGGCCGCCTCGGCGTCGTGTTTCGCCCCTTCGAGCGTGATCGTCGAAGTCCAGCCGTCCACGCCTATCGCACCAGCAGTACCGGCGTTCGGACAAGCGAAACGACCCTTGTGGTCACCGAACCCATGACAAGTCCGCCGACTGCGCCGTGTCCATGAGTACCCAGAATGATCAAGTCATGCTTGCTCCGCTCGGCAATCTTGGCAATGTGTGTTCCGGCCGGGCCGATGCGGTACACGAATGTCGGCTTCGCGGGGTGCGTCTTGAAGAACTCCCTGATCGGCTTGAAGACGGCCTCGGCGTCGGCCTCATAGAACGCTCGGACCTGGTCCGTACCCAAGAAGGCCGCCGCGCGGTGAGGAATCGCCGGGACGCAGTGAAGCACGGTCCAGCTGTTGCCGGACCCCAGCCAGTCTTCGTGCGCCGCGACGAAGTCAAGCATGCGTTTCGTGTACTCGCTGCCGTCCACGCCCATCAGGATCTTCATCGCGGTATCTCCGGTTCGCCTTCTGGTCAACGCCCGAAAAGCAGTACGGCCGATCGGGGAGATGCCTCAGGTGGAGGCGTCTTCGAACACATGACTTGACGCATGTTCGGCCAGTTCAGCATGTCCGCCGGCCTGCGAGCCACTTGGTGGCCTCGAACCATGCCCATGCGCCCACACAGAGCGCCGCACCGCTCAGCAGGAGTGTGGCGGAAAGCGTGGTGAACGAGA
>CAJPFZ010000298.1 GCA_905339355.1 Burkholderiaceae bacterium | reverse complement strand
AGGTCGGTCGACTCGAAGCCCAGCTCGCGCAAATCCGGCAGGCGCGTGGCCATCGGCGGCTTCGCCAGGCGTTGCAGGTCGTCGCGCGCCAGCCGCGGCGCGAGCTCGGCTTCGCTGACCAGCTTCAGCCAGGCGTTCTTGAATGGGGTGAAAACGGTGAACGGCCGCCCCGTTCGTGTCAGCAATTCGCCCTTGGCGAAGACCACGGTGTCCTTGGCGGCGCTGAAGCCGATGCCTGCGGCGCGCAGCCGCCCGGCGACGTCCGCGTCGCGCGCCACCGCCGCCGGCTCGTAGTCCTCGGCCGCGACCACCTCGCCCACGCCGAGGGCGGCAGCCAGGCGCGGCACCTCCTCGCGTGCGCGCCCGTGCAGGACGATCAGGTCGCCGCCCTGCCCGCGCAAAGTCTCGCGCAGCTCGCGCACCGACTGCCAGATGAAGTCCACGCGCCGGTCGGCACGCGATTCGAGCGCATCGAGGATCTCGCTGTCGAAGACGAAGGCGCAGAAGACGCGCTGCGCCCCGGCAAGCGCGCGACCGAGCGCGGCATTGTCGTCGAGCCGCAGGTCGCGGCGGAACCAGACCAATGCATCAGCCATCAGCGCGATTCAGCCCCTTCGCGCTTCTGTTCCGCCTGCTTGAACGACTCGTCCAGTTTGCCCTGCACTTGGGCCGGGGCGGTTTTCGCCTGCTCGGCTTCCTTGGCCTTGGCGGCGCCGGCCGTCGCGGCGACCGTGGCGGTTTCGGAGACGCCGCAGCCGGCCAAGATGGCTGTGGCAAGGGCAAAGCCCAGCAAAAGCATTTTCATGTTTTCTTCCTTTCCGAAAGCAGGGCGATCACTTCCTCGTCCTCCACCTGGCCGAAGTCGGCATAGAACTGGCCGACCGCCTGGAAGTTCTCCGGCGCGTAGAGGCACACCACCTCGTCCGCCTTGTCGGCGACCTTCTCCAGCGTGTCCGGCGGCGCCACGGGCACGGCGCAAATGAGTTGTTGAGGCTGGCGCTGGCGCAGCGCATGCAGGGCGGCAATCATGGTCGAGCCGGTGGCCAGGCCGTCGTCGACGACGATGACGATGCGTCCTTGCGGATCGATGGGCGGATGCAAGGGCGAATACTGGGCGCGGCGCTTGCGGATGGTCGCCAGCTCCTGCGCCTTGATGCGCTCGATGTAGCCGGAATCGGCACCGGCCATGGCGGCGTAGGGGCCGAGCGTGGCCCAGCCGGTCTCGTCGATGGCGCCGATGGCGAATTCCGGGTTGCCGGGGGCGCCGAGCTTGCGCACCAGCACCACGTCGAATTCGCCGCCGAGCGCCTCGGCGACGATCTTCGCCATCGGCACGGCGCCGCGCGGGATGGCGAGGACCAGGGGGTTCCGGCCCTGGTAGGCAACGAGTTTTTCGGCCAGGAGGCGGGCAGCCTGATCGCGGTTGCTGAAAATCATGCGTTACCTTAGCTGCGCCCGGAAAGACTGTCCAGACCGGTATAATTCGCACTTTGGAAAGCCGCACTCCGCAAGCCCTCCCGATTCGCTTCCGATGACTGCCGCCCCGCCTGCGCTGCTGCCGCAGCTGCCCGCCTTGCCGAAGCCCGG
>CAJPFZ010000297.1 GCA_905339355.1 Burkholderiaceae bacterium | reverse complement strand
GTGGCCGAACCGACGTGCTCTGAGCGCATGACGAGCGCACCGCTGGTGTTCATCGTCGCGCCGATGAGCTTGTCGCCGACGCGCTTGGTGACCGGCAGCGGCTCGCCTGTGAGCATGGACTCGTCGAGCGCGCTGCTGCCCTCGACGACCACGCCATCGACCGGCACCTTCTCTCCGGGTCGCACGCGCAGCAGGTCGCCGACGTGGACATGCGTGAGCGGCACATCGGCTTCAGTGCCGTCGGCTGCGATCCGTCGAGCGGTCTTCGGGGCGAGACCCAGCAACGACTTGATCGCCGCCGAAGTCTGTGAACGCGCTTTCAGCTCCAGGACTTGGCCGAGCAGGGTCAACGAGATGATCACGGCCGCTGCTTCGAAGTAGACCGCCACCCGGCCCATGGAGACAAAGGATTCTGGGAAGACCTGTGGGGCGACGGTGGCGACGGCGCTATAGACGAAGGCGGCGCCGGTGCCGAGCCCGATCAGCGTCCACATGTTGGGGCTGCGATTGACGATCGACTGCGCGCCACGAACGAAGAAGGGTGCGCCGGCCCAAAGGACGATCGGCAGCGAGAGCGCCAGTTCGATCCAGCTCTGACGAGCCATGTCGAAGCCGAAACGATGACCGAACATGGCCAGCAAGGTGACGATCACGGTCAAGGGCAAGGTCCACCAGAAGCGTCGCCTGAAGTCCACCAACTCGGGGTTCTCGGTATCGTCGAGTTCCGGCAGCAGAGGCTCGAGCGTCATGCCGCACTTCGGGCAGTTGCCCGGATGGTCCTGACGGATCTCGGGGTGCATCGGGCAGGTGTAGATCGTCCCTGGTGACGCCTCGACGGCGGGCGAGGCGGGAGGATGCGGATGAACGTATCGTCCTGGCTCGGCGCTGAATCTGGCCAAGCACTTCGCGCTGCAGAAATAGTATGGACGACCTTCGTGGTCGGCACGGTGTGGCGACTGTTCCGTGACCGCCATGCCGCAGACTGGATCCTTCAGTTCCGCGGTGCCCTCGGCCGGCGCGGGATGCGCGTGTGCATGGTCACTTTCATGCGCGTGGTCTTCGGGCAAATGAACGTCGGCGCGAGCACCGCCGTGCGAGTGGCCTTGGTGCGCGGCGTGCGGCTTCGGGGCCATGCGGTTATACCTCTCGGTCTGTTGAAGGGGCTGCGTTCCGGTCGGTGTGGCCGTGGCGTCCGTGGCCGCCGTGCCCGTGGAACAGGTGCATCAGCGGGCAGGCGAGAAGCAGCAG
>CAJPFZ010000296.1 GCA_905339355.1 Burkholderiaceae bacterium | reverse complement strand
CACCACCGCCAACCCGGGATACGTCTTCTCCGGCTGGTCGGGCGCCTGCACCGGCACCGTGGCCTGCGTGGTCAGCATGAGCCAGGCACGCAACGTCACCGCGACCTTCACCGCGGTACCGGTTTCCGCGGGGTGCACGCTTCCTCGCGGCACCGCCACGTCGCCGACGATCGCGGCCACGCATCCCAAGATCTTCCTCAATCACGCCGCCACCAAAGCCTGCCTGCAGCAGCTGCTCGCGAACGGCACGCCCTCGGCCACCCGCTTCAGGAGCATGGTGGATTCGCAGCTCGCCGGCGGCAACATCTACGACTTCCAGCCCTGGTACGCGGCATTGATGTACCAGCTGACCGGCGACGTGCGCTACGCGACTTACGCGGTGGCGCAGACCGAGGCCTTCGTTGCCTCCGAAGAAGCTCTGATCGCCGCGAACCAGCGCGCCACGGTGGCCGCCGACAGCTACCTCGAGGTCGGGCCGAAGATCGGCAGCGTCGCCCTGGTCTATGACTGGTGCCATGACCGGCTGACCGCGCAGCAGCGCACGCGCTGGGCCACGTACGCGAACCAGGCCGTATGGAACGTCTGGAACCCGAATCAGGCGCGCTGGGGCACGGCAACCCACACCTGGAGCGGCTGGTCGATCGACAACCCGTCCAACAACTACTACTACTCGTTCCTGCGCGCGACCATGCTGCTGGGCCTCGCGACGCACGGGGAGAACACGGAGGCGCCGACCTGGATCACCCGCTTCCGCACCGACAAGATCGAGAACCAGCTGCTGCCGACTTTCAACCGCGACCTCGAAGGCGGCGGCTCGCGTGAAGGTACGGGCTACGGCACCGCGATGAAGAACCTGTGGCAGCTGTACGACTGGTGGGAGCGCTCCACCGGCGAGCGCATCGCCACGCGCACGCCGCACACGCTCGCCTCGATGGCGCACCTGATGCACAGCATCGTGCCCACCCTGGACCGCCTGGCGCCGACCGGCGACCACGCCCGCGACTCGAGCGCCGAACTGTTCGACTACCACCGCGAATATCTGCTCGGACTGATCTCGATCTTCCCGCAGGAGCGCCTGTCGTCGACGGCCAAGACCTTGCTCGACGCGTCGACCGTGCCGCGCATGCAGCATAGCTTCGAGTACTTCGCCGACTTTCTCTACGAGCCGCCGACCCTGCCTTCGGCGCAGATGAGCGACCTCTCCACCGCGTATTGGGGCTACGGCACCGGCCAGCTGATGATGCGCTCGGCCTGGGACAGCGCCGCGACCTATTCCAACTTCATCTGCGGCCCGTACACCGAGAGCCACGCGCATCACGATCAGGGCAGCTTCGTGGTCTACCGCGGTTCCTGGCTGGCCTACGACTCGAACATCCGTTCGGCATCGGGCATCGAGCAAGGGGAGGCGCTGCACAACCTCGTGCGCATCGAGCAGAACGGCAGCACCGTCACACAGGTCGAAGGATCGCCGCGCTGCAACATGCGCGCCCTGGCCGACAACGCGCACTTCACCTATGCCGTCGCCGACGTGACGCCGGTCTACAACGGCAAGGCGGCCGTTTCGAAGGTCGAGCGCGAGTTCCTGTTCATTCGCCCGAGCACCTTCGTCGTCTTCGACCGCGTCGTGACCGCGAGCAACGTTCGCCGCGTCTGGACCTTGAACCTGCCCGCCGCGCCCACTCTCAGTGGAGACCGGATCAGCTACGTCAGCGGCGCAAACCGACTGGACGTGCATCGCCTGGCGCCGAGCGGGCTGACGGCGCAATGGGTCGGCAGCGAGCGCGTCGAGGTGCCGGACACCGCCGGCACGCAGTCGCTCTTCCTCAACGTGCTGGGCACCAACAACTCCGTCACCGCGGCCACGCGCAGCGACGGCACGGGACAGACCGGCACGCAGATCACCCTCGCCGACGGCCGGACCGCCACGGTGCGCTTCTCGAACGACGGCAGCGGCGGGACGCTCGAGCTGCGCCAGTCCAGCGGCACGGTCGACTTCACCGGACCGCTGCCGACGACGGTCACCGCCCCGCCGCTGTTCCGCAACTGAGGCCGCGGTCGACCGCTGCAGGTTCTATCGCTCGACGCGGATGATGCGCCCCTCGGGATGGTGGCTGGTGATGTAGAGCCAGCCGTCCGGTCCCTGGCGCACATCGCGCACCCTTTCCAGCAGGCCCGTCACGAGGCGCTGCTGTTCGACCACCTGGTGCCCGTCGAGCTTGATCCGCCGCAGCGCCTGGCCCCGCAGGTTGCCGATGAAGAGTTGGCCCTTCCACTGCGGGTACCGGTCGCTGGTCAGGAAGGCCATGCCGCTCGGCGCGATGGAAATCGGCCCCCACCACGTCACCGGCTGCTCCATGCCCGGCTTCTCGGTGCCTTCGCCAATCTTGGCCGAGGTGCTGTACTCAGTGCCGTGCGTGATCACCGGCCATCCGTAGTTGCGCCCGGCCACGATGACGTTCAGCTCGTCGCCGCCTTGCGGGCCGTGTTCGGATGCCCACAGCTCGCCGGTCACCGGGTGGAACGCGATGCCCTGTACGTTGCGATGCCCGATCGACCAGATCTGCGGCAGGGCGCCGGGCGTCGAGACGAAGGGGTTGTCCGGAGGTGCGCTGCCGTCGGTCCGCATGCGCAGGATCTTTCCGTGCGCCGAGTCGAGCTTCTGCGCATCGGCACGCTGGCCGCGGTCGCCCAGCGTGACATAGAGAAGACCGTTGCTGTCGAACAGCAGGCGCGAGCCGAAATGTGTCACGTCGGCCGACTTCTGCGTCTGGCGGAAGATGACGCGCACGTCCTCGACCCGGTTGTCCGCGAGGCGCCCCCTCGCAACGGCGGTGCTCGCGCCCTCTGCGTCGCCCACCGCGGGCTCGGCGTAGCTCCAGTAGATAGTGCGGTTGCTGGCGAATTGCGGGTCGGTCGCCACGTCCAGCAAACCGCCCTCGCCCTTGGCCCAGACCGGCGGCAGGCCGGCCAGGGGCTTGCCGAGGCGCCCATCGGGCGTGACGATGCGCATGCGACCCGGCCGCTCCGTCACGAGCATGCTCCCGCCGGGCAGGAAGGCAATGGACCAGGGGCTGTCCAGCCCCTTGGCGACCGTGACCGGCTTGAGGCCTTGCATATCGAGCCGCCGCA
Organism: Burkholderiaceae bacterium; assembly: GCA_905339355.1. GTDB lineage: Bacteria > Pseudomonadota > Gammaproteobacteria > Burkholderiales > Burkholderiaceae_C > Albitalea. The sequence goes on along the minus strand of CAJPFZ010000296.1, from coordinate 10,609 downwards.
GCACCTTGGGCGTGGCCCATGCGGCCAGCGCACCGATCAGCAGGACCGCAGCGATGGCATAGATGACACGACGGCGGGAGCGCATGGGGAACCTCGTGAAGAATCGCGCGCGATTCTGCCAGAGCCCCCTCCGCCCCCTAACCGCAGGATTGCCGTTACACGCGGCGAGCGGACATAATCGGTCACAAATTCTCCGGCCCGTCGCCAGGCTCTCCACGCGGAGGTCGTGCGTCGCGTATCCCTCCCCTGGGATACAGCCAGAGCGAGAACAATGGGCGGATCCTGATTCTCCCCGCGGCAGCGCCGCTGGACAAAGAGTCGCAAAGCATCGTTCGCAGTCGGGAAACTTCGCATGCAATTCAATCTGTCGGCGGTGGTAGGCAAGGTTCTGGCCGTTGTCTCGGTCGCGCTGGGCGCTCTGGCGCTGGCGAGTTGCTCCTCCACGGGCTCGCACCCACCCGCGCCCGCGGAGGTGCCGTCGCTGGATCGGCCATACCAGATCGGTCCGCTGGACGTGCTCAACATCACGGTCTGGCGCAATCCCGAGCTGTCGGCCACCGTGACGGTACGGCCGGACGGCCGGATCTCGATGCCCTTGCTGAACGACGTCGTCGCCTCGGGCAAGAACCCCACCGAGCTGTCGCGCGAGATCGAGACCGGCCTGTCCAAGCTGATCCGGGACCCCTCGGTCACGATCGTCGTCGGTGGCTTCTCCGGCACCTTCGGCCAGCAGATCCGCATCGTCGGCGAGGCGGCGCGTCCGCAGGCGGTTCCGTTCCGCCAGAACATGACCGTGCTCGACGTGATGATCCAGGTCGGCGGGCTCACCGACTATGCGGATGGCAATGCGGCCGTCCTGGTTCGGGGATCCGAAGGCGGCAAGCAGTACAGCCTGCGCCTGAAAGACCTGCTCAAGCGCGGCGACATCACGGCCAACTCGGCCGTCCTGCCCGGCGACATCATCATCGTCCCGCAAAGCTGGTTCTGATTCCCAGGCATGGCAGTTCCGCGACGGGCGAACTCTTCGACCCCGTGAGTGCCGGCCTTGCTGCCTTGCCAAACAACCGCGAACCGTGACCTGACATGAATGACGTTCTGCACCTCAGCCTGCTGCGGGTCCACGGGGCCTGGCAGTACCGCTGGATCGGGCTCGGTGCCGCGTGCGTGGTCGCTGTGCTTGCGGCCGCGGGCCTCCACTTCTACAACGACCGCTACGAAGCCACGGCGCGTGTTCACGTCAACACGCAGACGGTGCTCAAGCCGCTGATGCGCGAGCTCGCCGCGCAGCCCGACATCGACTTGCAGGTGCGCATGCTGGCGCGCACGCTGATCACCCACCCGCGCATCGAGAAACTCGTGGACTCGCTGCAGTTCGTCGACAAGTCCGCGAGCCCGCGCATGCGCGAACAGGTCATCGGCAAGCTCGTGACGGCGATCCGGCTCGAGGGCAGCACGCACGGCAACCTCTACACGATCAGCTACAAGGACCAGGACCCGGTGCGCGCGCGCCGCGTGGTGCACTCGCTCGTCGAGATGTTCGTGGAGTCGAATACCGTCAACAAGCGGCAGGACTCCCAGCAGGCGCGCCAGTTCATCGACGAGCAGATCGCCGAGTACGAGAAGAAGCTCAGCGAGGCCGAGAACCGGCTCAAGGAGTTCAAGGTCAAGAACTTCGGCGTGTCGGGCGCGACCAACCAGGACTTCTTCGCGCGCATGGCGGCCACCTCCGATGAAGTGAATCGCCTGCGCCTGGAACTCGGCGCGGCCGAGCAGTCGCGCGACGCCCTGCGCCGCGAACTCAACTCCGAAATCCCGCAGCTGCCGACAGAGGCACTGCCCTTCAGGGCCGCGGCCGCACCGTCCGAATCGGAGACCCGGCTCGAAGCGCAGCGCCGCCTTCTCGACGACTTGCTGCGGCGCTACACCGACGAGCACCCTGATGTCGTCGCAACGCGGCGCAACATCTCGCTGATGGAAGCGCAGCGGCGCCAGGAAGCCGAAGCCCAGCGCCGCGGCGCGCAGGGCAGCGCACCGACCAACCCGGTGTTCCAGCAATTGCGTGTGTCGCTCGCGCAGGCGGAGGCCCAGGTGGCGTCCCTGCGGTCCCAGCTGGCAGTGCAGCAGGGCCGGCTCGAGATCGTTCGCGGCCAGGCGTCGAAGATGCCACAGGTGGAAGCCGATCTCGCGCAGCTCAACCGCGACTACGACGTGCTCAGGCGCAACCACCAGCAGCTGATCGAGCGCCGCGAGTCCGCTGCGCTGGGCATCAAGCTCGACGACTCGTCGCAGCTCGCCGAGTTCAGGATCATCGAGCCCGCCTCGGTGGCTTCGAAGGCGGTATTCCCCTCGCGCGGCATTCTCGCCATGGGCGCCTTCGTTCTCGCCATCGCGGCGGGCATCGCGGCGGCCCTGGGCCTGACCTTCGTTTACCCGACCGTGTTCGACGAGAAGCAGCTGCAGGCAGCCACCAAGCGGCCCGTTCTCGGCGGTGTGTCGATCGCGTTCGACAAGGTCGCACGCAGGGCATCCCGCATCCAGGCGATGCGATTCGCCGGCACGGCCGCCGTCTTCCTCGCCCTGAATTCAGCCTGGCTGGGCTGGGTCCTGGTCGGCAACAAGATCTAGGCCAGAGGCAGACATGAGCATCATCGAGCAGGCGGCCAAGAGGCTGGAGCAACTCCGCGGCGCGGGGGTCGAGGTTCCCTGGCAGGACGGCGTCCGTCCCACGGCCCCGTCGACACGCTCTCCCAGCGCCGCACCGCTCGGCGCCGTATCCGGCTCGCCGAGCCAGAAGCTGGCCGCGCCGGTGTCGTCGAGGCAGGTCCATCTCGACCTCAACAAGCTGGCGCAGTCGAACCTGCTGGTGCCGAATCACGCGTCCTTCGCCCTGGAGCGCGATTTCCGGGTCATCAAGCAGCGTCTGCTGGCCAACGCGGTCGGCCCCTCGCGCATTCCGCGCGGCAACCTGATCCTGGTGACGAGTGCCTTGCCCGCCGAAGGCAAGACCTTCTGCTCGATCAACCTGGCGCTGAGCATGGCGGCTGAGATCGACAAGACCGTGCTGCTCGTCGATGCGGACGTGGCGCAGCCCGCGCTGCCGACGCGGCTGGGCATCGAGCCGAGCGAGGGTCTGCTGGACATCCTCTCCAATCCGGAGATCCAGCTGCCCGACGTGATGGTGCGCACGAACATCCCGAAGCTTGCCCTGCTGCAGTCCGGCGCGCCGCGCACCAACTCGGCCGAACTGCTGGCCAGCGGCGAGATGAGCCGCCTGCTCGACGAAGTGGCCGACCGCTACGCGGACCGCCTCGTCGTGATCGATGCGCCGCCCTTGCTCGCCACCATCGATGCACGCATCCTCGCGCGGCTCGCAGGCCAGGTGGTCATGGTGGTCCAGGCAGGCCGCACCCGGCAAGACGAGGTGAAAGAAGCGTTTGCGATGGTCGAGAAGTGCAGCGTGGTCATGTCGGTGCTCAACAGACGACCCGCCAAGCTGGGCCTGTATCGCGGCGGATATGGCTACTGATCCGGCACGTGCACGCTGCCCGCTGCGCTCGAGCGCCGGTGCCGCAGCGGTACTGACTGCCCTGGCCGCGGGCTCGGCCGCCGCGCAGGAGCTTCGCATCCGCCCCGAGGTGGAAGCGAGCGTCACCATCACCAACAACGCCGCCTACGCCACTTCGTCGCTCGCCGAGGGGGACGCCATCGTGAACGTCAACCCGCGGCTCGCGCTCACCTCGCGCGGCGGCCGCGTGTCGATCGATGGCGTCTTCGGCATCGAGGCACTCGCCTATGCGAACAGCGCCGACGCCTCGCAGGTCCGTCCGCGCGGCCGGGTCGATCTGCGCAGCGAGCTGATCGACCGCTGGGCCTACTTCGACGCCTCGGTCGTGGCTGATCGCGTGAGCGACAACCCCTATGCCGCGCGCCCGGAAAGCGCCACCGCCTTCAACGACTACACCTCGATGCGGTACCGGCTCACGCCCTACCTGCAACGTCAGCTGACGCCCCGCTTGGCGCTTCTCGCGCGCACCGACCATGTGCTGACGCGCCGTGTCGGCGGCACCTCGTCGTTCGACCCGGGAGGAACCGACCCCGCACGCGACGCGCATGAGCAGGCGCAGCGCATTCAGCTCGACCTCACGCCCATGCCGCTCGGCGCCACTCTCGAACTGACACGCGAGGACACCCGCCATCGGGGCGCGGCCACTTCCATCCTGAACCAGAGCGGCGTTCGCGCCATTGCGACCTACTCGCCGGCCCCCCAGCTGACGCTCGGCGCCATCGCGGGGCGTGAGGTGAGCAAATATTCGCTCTTCAAGCGCACCGACCCGATCGTCGGCGGCGAGATCAAATGGCAGCCGAGCGAGCGTTCGTCGCTGGAGGCCCGGCTCGAGAAGCGCTTCTTCGGCACCGGCGTGGCTGTCGCATGGCGCCACAGGACGCCCTTCTTCGGCTTCAATCTGGCAGCCGACCGCCGCCCGGTGGCCCAGTCGGGCTCCCACCTGCTCGGCTTCGCCGGTGCCGACGTGTCGAGCCTGCTCGATGACGTGCTGACCACGCGCTTTCCCGACCAGTCGCAGCGCGGCGAACTGGTCGACCAGCTGATTCGCGACCTGAACCTGCCCGAAACGCTGACCTCGCCGCTGGATCTCTACACGAGCTACGCGCAGTTGCAGGACGGCGCATCGGCAAGCGTCCTGTTCTTCGGCCGCCTCACGACGGTGTCGGCCACCGCGTTCGCACGCCGGCGCGTGCGGCTCGTGAACGTCGAAGATGTGCTCGCGCCGGCCACGCTGAGCTCGGACAACAGGCAGTTCGGCCTCGAGATGGTCGTCACCCGCCGACTGTCGCCCACCCTCAGCGCCGACGCCGGCCTGCGCGCGTCGAAGATCGAAGGCATCGGCATTCGCGAAGGCGAGGCGACCACCGACGTCGTCGCGCAGGCGGGGCTCTCCTTCCTCAGCGGCCCGAATACGCGGCTGGGCATCGGCGGGCGCTATCAGGTCGTGAAGTCCACGGCCAACACCACATCGCGCGAGACGGCATTGGTCGCGACGCTGCTGCATCGCTTCTGACCCCGTCATGTACGAGTCTCACTTCGGCCTCACGGCGTCGCCGTTCCAGCTCAACCCGGACCCGAGCTTCTATTTCGACAGCAAGGGCCACAGCAACGCGCTGGCATACCTGCGCTATGGCGCCTACCAGGGCGAGGGCTTCATCGTCGTGACCGGCGAAATCGGCGCCGGCAAGACGACGCTGGTGCGAGCACTGCTGTCCGAGCTCGACAGTTCGAAGATCGTTGCCGGGCAGGTGGTGAGCACCCAGCTGGAGGCGGGCGATCTGCTGCGCTCCATCCTCACGGCGTTCGGCGTCCAGTCTTCTTCCAGCTCGAAAGCCACGCTGATCGCCTCGCTCGAGGCCTTCCTCACCCTCGTGGCCACGCGCGGGCAGCGCGCCCTGCTGATCGTCGACGAAGCGCAGAACCTGAACCGCGAAGCGGTGGAAGAGCTGCGGATGTTGTCGAACTTCCAGTTCGGCCACCACGCGCTGCTGCAGAGCTTTCTGGTCGGGCAGCCCGACCTGCGCAGGCTGCTTCAGTCGCCATCCATGGAGCAGTTGCGCCAGCGGGTCATCGCCTCATGCCACCTGGGCCCGCTCGACGCCGGGGAAACGCACGCCTACATCGAGCACCGCCTGCGGCACGTCGGCTGGCAGGAGCGCCCGCGTTTCGAGCCCACCGTGTTCGACGCGATCCACCGCGCGACGGGCGGCATCCCGCGGCGGATCAACCAGCTGTGCAATCGGCTCCTGCTGGGTGCGTACCTCGGCAACGAGGACGACATCACCGTCGCTCTGGTCGATCGGGTCGTCGATGAACTGCGCGGCGAACAGGGAACGCCCTTGCCGCATGCGACCCTTCCCGCGCCGCCGGCGACCCATGGCACGGGCTCGGCGCGCGCTGCCGCGGGCGACGTCGTGCGCGTGCAACGTACCGAAGGAGCGACGTTGTCCCGGCCGGTGCTCTGTGTCGCCTCGACAACGCTGGACTTCCTGAAGGCGCGCGCGCTCGCCGCCAGCCTCGAGGTCGGGCCTGATGCGCTGGCGTCGGTGATCGTCACTCCGCACGAGCGCTATGAATTCGGCAGCGACGAACCTTCTCTCGCGAGTTTTGGCCAGGCCGCGCTCGAAGTCCACCTGGGCGCCCCGCGGGAGGCAGGCGCCGAGTCGAGCGCCGTCATGCTGTCCAGCTTCGGCGAGCTGATCGCGGAGCTGGCTCCCCGAGCCGTCGTCGTGCTCGGCGACAGCGATGCGGCGCTGATGTGCAGCCTGGCAGCAAACCACCGCGGCGTGCCCGTGATGCACGCCGAAGGCCGGGCCCGTACGCTGGACGCCCGCCAGCCGTCGGCCCTGAACGGAGCGTTGATCGATCGCATCGCGTCGCTGACCGTCACCAGCCGCGTCAGCGACCACGCGACCCTGTCGCGCGAAGGCATCCCCGCAGAGCGGGTGCTGCGGCTCGGCAGCCTGCTGAGCAACGTCGTGCACCAGTTCCGCAGCGCGGCGCCGGCGGTCGAGGACATCGTCGAGCGCTTCGGCATTTCGCCCGCCATCGTGCGGGGCACCAAAGGCTTCGGCGTGGCGACGCTGCGCATTGCCGACGGCCAGCTCCCCGACGAGCGCATCGTCGACCTGATCGGGGGGCTGGGCGACCTGCCGCCGTTGCTGTGGCTGGTCGACGGCGCCACCGACGACGCGATCCGGGCCGCGGGCCTGGCACGCGCCTTCGAGGATGCGCATGTCGTGCTGTTGCCGTCACTGGCCCTGCCCGACGCCGTCGCGCTGCTGTCGAACTCAGCCTTCTTGCTGTGCGATTCCGACCGTCACCTCGCGGATGCCGCCGAAGCGCTGAACGTGGCCTGCCTGGAGCTCGGCACCGCCGGCTCCCCCACCAAGGCGCTGCGCAAGATGGTGGCCGGGCATCCGCATCGGGCGAGCGGTGGGCCGGCCTGGGACGGCGGGCCGGGGCGGCGCATCGCGGATCGGATCCGCCGCTGGGTGCCGTCCTGATCGATCGCCTGGAGCCCGTGGCCATGAAGATCGTCCACGTCGTGGAGAGCCTCGACATCGGCGGGCTCGAGAACGTTGTCATCGCGCTGGCCCGCGCCCAGCGTGCGCGCGGCCATGAAGTGCGCATCGTGTGCCTGTGGCACCCGGGCGCACTCGCCGCCAGTGCATCCGGGGAGGGCATTGCGGTCAGCAGCGCGGACAAGCGGCCGGGCTTTGACCTGCGCGCGCTGCGCCGCTTGCGCGGCAAGATCTGCGATGACGGGGCCGACGTGCTGCACAGCCACAACCCGATGGCCCACTACTACGCGGTCGCCGCCACGCTGGGCCGGCGTGCAGCGTGCGTCCTCAACACGCGCCATGGCATGGGCTCCGGCCGGCTCGATGCACGGCGCGAGCGTCTCTATCGCTTCGCGCTGCGCGCGAGCGACTTCGGCGTCAGCGTCTGCGAGGCGGCGCAGGAGCGCTTCGTCGCGCATGGCGTGATCCCGGCGGACCAGGCCGTGGTCGTGCCCAACGGCATCGACCTGGCCCGCTTCCAGCCGCGCGACGAGATCGCCAGCGCGCGCTTGCGCCACGAACTCGGCTTGCCGGCCGGCGGCACGCTCTTCGGCACCGTCGGGCGCCTCAACGAGGCCAAGCAGCAGCATCTGCTGCTTAAGGCGCTGCGGCAACTGCTCGACGGGGGCGTCGCGGCGTCGCTCGTGATGGTCGGCGACGGCGAGCTGCGCGGCGCGCTGGAAGCCGAATGCCGTCGCCTGGGCCTGGAGCCGCACGTTCGCCTGCTCGGCGCCCGCAGCGACGTGCCCGACCTGCTCGCGGCGATGGACGTCTTCATGCTCCCCTCGCGCACCGAAGGGTATTCGCTGGCGCTGGTGGAGGCCAGCGCCGCTGGCCTGCCGATCATCGCGTCGGACGTCGGCGGCAACCGCGAGATCGTCAAGGACGGGCTGACCGGCGTGATCGTTCCTTCCGGCGACGTCGGGCGTCTTGCAGCTGCCATGAAGGCGCTCGCGCAAGACGCCGGCTGGCGCGCCGCGCTTGGCGGACAAGGCCGCGCGTGGGCAGTCCGAGAAGGCTCCCTCGACGCGATGTGCGAGCGCTACATGGCCTTGTACGCGCGCCGCGTTCCGGTCGAGACCCAGGCCGCGGGCGGGGCCTTGCAGCGTGCGGCGAACAGGCGGTCCTGATGCAGCCACGCGTCCTCATCGTGACCAACCTCTTCGCCGACCCCTGGAATCCCTCTCGTGCGACCTTCAACCAGCAGCAGTTCGAACGCCTGGCGCACAAGCTCGACGTCTCGGTGCTGGTGCCCGTGTCGTGGATGTCGGTGCTGCGCAGGCCGTTCGCGTACCGCCGCTTGCGCCGGGCCGCCGTCGAGCGCTGGCCCTTCGTCGACTACGTGATCTTCTGGTACGTGCCCGGCATCGGGCGCCGCCTGCACGCGGCCTGTCTGTTCCTGTCGCTGCTGCTGCAGCGGATGCCGACCTTCCTGCCCCGGCGCTGGGACTGCGTGCTCGCGAGCTGGGGCTACCCCGACGCGGTGGCCGTCAGCGCCGCCACCTGGTTGACGGGCACGCCCTTCGTCGCCAAGGTGCATGGCTCCGACATCAACGCGTTCGCCCTCGAGCCCGCACGCCGCGCGCAGATCCGCTGGGCGCTGAACCGTGCCCATCACGTGGTCGCCGTCAGCCAGGCGCTGGCGGCGCGGCTGGGCGAGATCGGCGTGGCGCCCGAGCGCACCTCGGTGCTCTACAACGGTGTCGATCCGCGCCGCTTTCACCCCGTGCCTCAGCCCGAGGCCAAGCAGGCGCTCGGCTTCGAGACTCACGAGCGCATCGTGCTCTTCGTCGGCAACGTGCAGGCCAGCAAGGGCTGCGCCGAGCTGCTCGAAGCCTTTGCGGCCCTCGCTGCGCGCATGCCCGAGCTGCGTCTCGTCTACGCGGGCGCCGGGCCGCAGACCTCGGCGCTGCAATCGAAGACCGGCGACCTGGGTCTCGATGCGCGGGTTCGCTTCGTCGGCCGCACGCCGCACGACCAACTGGTGCGCTGGTTCGGCGCGGCCGACGTGTTGTGCCTGCCCAGCCATGCGGAGGGGGTGCCGAACGTGGTGCTCGAAGCGATGGCCTGCGGCACGCCGGTGGTCGCCACCGATGTCGGCGGGATTTCCGAGGTGCTGCCGGCCTATGCGGGCGTGATGGTTCCGCCGCGAGACGTGTCGGCGCTAGAAGCCGGTCTGTTCACCGCCTTGCATGCCGAATGGGATCGCGAACGCATCGTGCGCCACGCAGCCAGCTTCGATTGGGACGACAACGTCAGCCGGCTGGAAAGCCTGCTGCGCGACGCCGCACGCAGCGAGACGAACAAATGATGACGACGGTGGAAATCCTCTTCTGGATCGCGGCGGCGCTGGTGATCTACACCTACTTCCTGTACCCGGTCGTGCTGATTGCCTTGTGCGCGCTGAAGCAGATCGCCTCGGACATCCGCTACGTCGCCCACGGCCGATCGCGGCGCACCCCGCAGACGCCCGCGGCGGCGCTGCCCACGGTGGCCATCCTCGTGGCGGCCCACAACGAGGAGCAGCACATCGTCGAGCGCATGCGCAACCTGCTGGAGCTGGACTATCCGCCGGAGCGCCTGCGCATCTACATCGGGTCGGACGGCTCGTCGGACGCCACCAATGCGCTGGTGGCGCAGTCGGCCCATGAGCGCATCGTCTTCCGGCCTTTCGAGCAGCGGCGCGGCAAGCCCTCGGTGATCAACGACCTCGCGGCGCTGGCCGGTGAAGAGATCCTCGTGTTCACCGACGCCAACACCTTCTTCGAATCCGACGCGGTGCGCAAGCTCGTGCGCCACTTCGCCGACGAGCGCATCGGCTGCGTGTGCGGGGAGCTGCGGCTGGTCGCCAAGGCGGGCACGGAAAATCCGGACAACGTCTACTGGCGCTACGAGCGGCTGCTCAAGTTCTTCGAGGCCCGCCTCGGCGCGCTGCTGGGTGCGAACGGCGGCGTCTACGCGTTGCGCCGCATCCACTACCGGCCGATCCCGGCCGACACGATCGTGGACGACTTCTCGATCTCGGTGAACCTGATCGAGCGCGGCTATCGCTGCGCCTATGATCCGGAGGCCAAGGCCCAGGAGGAGATTCCACCTCGCATACAAGACGAATTCCGGCGCCGCGTGCGCATCGGCATCGGCAACTACCAGGCATGGCGGCGGCACGCCGCGTTGATGGACCCCCGGCGCGGCGCGGTGGCGCTGGCGTTCATCTCGCACAAGTGCCTGCGCTGGCTGGTGCCGCACTGCCTCATCCTTGCCCTGGCGAGCAATGCGTTGCTCGTGGCGCATCACCCGTTGTATGCCGCGTTGATGGCCGGCCAGGTGCTGTTCTATCTCACGGCGTGGTTCGGGCATTCGCTCAGCCGCACACGGCGCATGCCGGGCCTGCTTCGTCTGCCGGTGTTCTTCGTGAGCATGAACCTGGCCTTGTTCTTCGGCTTTTATCGCTACTTCGCGGGTGGCTTCTCCGGCGCATGGA
>CAJPFZ010000295.1 GCA_905339355.1 Burkholderiaceae bacterium | reverse complement strand
CTTCTTGCGGCGATGGTCAAAAGGGGGCAGGTCGAGGTCGTCGGCGGCGGCTACTACGAGCCGGTCCTTTCGGTCATCCCCGAGGAGGACAGGCTCCACCAGGTGACCATGCTCTCCGACAGGATAGAGGAGCTTTTCGGCAAGAGGCCCAGGGGCATATGGCTCGCTGAAAGGGTTTGGGAGCCCACGCACCCTAGCATAATACAGAAAGCCGGGCTCGAGTACCGCGTAGTTGACGACTACCACTTTTTGAAAGCGGGTCTCAGGAAAGACCAGCTCGGCGGTTATTACACCACCGAAGACCAGGGCAACCTCATCAAGATATTCCCGGGCAATGAGGCCCTGCGCTACATAATCCCCTTCAAGACCGTTGAGGAGTTCGAAGGCTACATGAGGTCCATAGACAACGGCTTTTTCACGAGGGGCTCGGCCGCCATCTACGGCGACGACGGAGAGAAGTTCGGCGTGTGGCCCGGCACTCATAAGCTCGTCTTCCACGACGGCTGGCTCGAGCGGTTCTTCACGATGATAGAAAAGAACCTCGACTGGATAAAGCCCTCGACGCTCGGCGAGTTCCTCGACCACGAGGAGCCCGTGGGCCATACATATCTTCCCAACACCTCGTACATGGAAATGGGCGAGTGGTCGCTCCCGGCGGACGCCTCGCGCGACTACATGGACCTCATGGAGGAGGTCTCCAAATGGGGAGAGCACGGCGACAAGGTGAAAAGGTTCCTGCAGGGCGGCACGTGGCGCAACTTCCTGGCCAAGTACCCGGAGGCGAACTGGCTCCACAAACGCATGCTCATGGTAAGCGCCGAGGTCAAGAAAAGGCGTCACACGAAATCAGACGCCCTTCAGGAGAAGGCCGAAAGGCTCCTTTACCAGGCGCAGTGCAACGACGCCTACTGGCACGGCGTCTTCGGCGGCCTTTACCTGCCGCACCTTCGCACGAAAGTCTACGAGAACCTCATACTCGCTGAGAAGATAGCCGTCCCTGGCTCAGAGCTCCCGGAGATATTCTCTTCCGACATCGACGCCGATTATCACGAGGAGACCGTCATGAGGACGGCCGAAGTGAGCCTGTTTTTCAGCCCCTTTAACGGCGGCTCGCTTTTCGAGTTCGACTACAGGCCCAGGGGCGTGAACCTCTCCAACACTCTCACCCGCTGGCCCGAAGGCTATCATTACAAGCTCGAACGCCACGCCAGGGGCGGCCATGACGACTCCGGCGCCAAATCCATCCACGACGTCGTAAAGGTCAAAGAGGATGGGCTCGAG
>CAJPFZ010000294.1 GCA_905339355.1 Burkholderiaceae bacterium | reverse complement strand
GCGCCGCAGGTGACCGTCGTCAAGGCGCACGCAGCGGGTGCCGGCGGGAGCGATGCCGCGCAGGTTGCGCGCGAGCTGGTGTCGCTGCCCGGCGTCCAGGCCTTGCTGGTGCTCGCGCCGGTCGAAACGCTGGCGCCGGTGATGACCGAGCTGCGCCTGCGCAAGAGCCCGTTCCTGGCACCGGTGAGCGGCTTGTCGCATGTGCTGTGCAACAAGCTGGCACAAACGCGCGACCCGGTCTACCGCGCGTTCGCGGTGACCTGTCCCTATCCGAACCCGCTCTACTGGCGAGCCGACATCGCCGTTCGCTTTCGCGACGCCATGGCCGAGCGCGGGCTCGACCATGCCGACCGCTCGTATTCGGCCTTCGAGGGCTTCATCGCCGGCACGCTGCTCACACGTGCACTGGTTTCGGTGCGCTCAGCACCGACCCGCGAGGCGCTCGCCCAGGCGCTGCGTTCGCGGCCGCATCCGCTCGGCGGGCTGCGCATCGAGTTCGATGCGAGGCAGGTGGGTCACCGCCAAGTGAGCTTTCTCTACAAATCCCAGGTCGACGGCAATTTCCGCGCGTGATGTCCCGCCCCCGGCGCGCCTTCGGGGCTCCCTCTCAAGGGGGCAACCACCAGCGGACCGGCGAAGCCGGATCCGCGATGTTCGCCTGACGGGGCGATCCCGCGTCGACGTCGAGGCGACTCCTAGAATGCCGCATGAGTCTGCCCTCCGACGACACACGCGACGACGCCTCTTTCGCGCCGCCCGCGTTGCTTGCGAACCTGAACCCCGAACAGCTGGCCGCGGTGACGCTGCCGGCCCAGCCGGCGCTGATCCTCGCCGGCGCGGGCTCGGGCAAGACGCGGGTGCTCACCACACGCATCGCCTGGCTGATCCAGACCGGCCAGGTCTCGCCGGGCGGGGTGATGGCGGTGACCTTCACCAACAAGGCCGCCAAGGAGATGCTGACGCGCCTCGGCGCGATGCTGCCGGTGCCCGTGCGGGGCATGTGGATCGGCACCTTCCACGGCCTGTGCAACCGCTTCCTGCGCGCGCACTGGAAGCTCGCCGCGCTGCCGCAGGGCTTCCAGATCCTCGACTCAGCCGATCAGCTGTCGGCGGTCAAGCGTGTCATCAAGGCGATGAATCTCGACGAAGAACGCTTCGTTCCCAAGCAGGTGACGTGGTTCATCGCCGGGCAGAAGGAAGAAGGGCGGCGCCCCAAGGACGTCGAGGTGCGCGATGAGCAGACGCGCACCATGGTGCAGATCTACGAGGCCTACGAGGCGCAGTGCCAGCGCGAAGGCATGGTCGACTTCGCCGAGCTGATGCTGCGCACCTACGAGCTGATGCGCGACAACGCGCCGCTGCGCGAGCACTACCAGCGGCGCTTTCGCCACGTGCTGGTCGACGAGTTCCAGGACACCAACCGGCTGCAGTACGCCTGGCTCAAGATGTTTGCCGGGCCGCAGACGGCGGTGTTCGCGGTCGGCGACGACGACCAGAGCATCTACGCCTTTCGCGGCGCGCAGGTCGGCAACATGGCCGACTTCGAGCGCGAGTTCCGCGTCGGGCACGTCATCAAGCTGGAACGCAACTACCGCTCCTTCGGCAACATCCTCGACGCGGCCAACGAGCTGATCGCGAAGAACTCGCGCCGGCTGGGCAAGAACCTGCGCACCGAGGCCGGGCCCGGCGAGCCGGTGCGGGTGCACGAAGCCACCAGCGACTTCGGCGAAGCCCAGTGGTTCGTCGAAGAGGCGCAGCAGTTGCACCGCGACGGCATCGCGCGCAGCGACATCGCGCTGCTCTACCGCAGCAACGCGCAAAGCCGCGTGCTCGAGAGCGCGCTGTTCAACGCCGGCATCCCGTACAAGGTGTACGGCGGCCTGCGCTTCTTCGAACGCGCCGAGGTCAAGCACGCGCTGTCGTACCTGCGGCTGATCGAGAACCCGAACGACGACACCAGCTTCCTGCGTGTCGTCAACTTTCCGACGCGCGGCATCGGCGCACGCACCATCGAGCAGCTGCAGGACGCAGCGCGTGCCAGCGGACGCAGCCTGTACCAGAGCGTGGGCGCCGTCACCGGCAAGGGCGGCGCCAACGTGCAGGCTTTCGTGGCGCTCGTCGATGCGATGCGCGAGGGCACCAAGGGCCTGACGCTGCGCGAGATCATCGAGCACATGCTTCAGGCCTCGGGCCTGGTCGATTTCTACAAGACCGACAAGGAAGGCAAGGACCGGCTGGAGAACCTGGAAGAGTTGGTGAATGCCGCCGAGGCCTTCGTCACGCAGGAAGGATTCGGGCGAGACGCGGTCGCGCTGCCGGTCGACGAACAAGCCGGCACGTTCGCTGCCGGCGCGGGCGCGGTGGCTGCGGCGGCGGAGCAGGTCCCTGACGCCGAGACCGGCGAAATCATGTCGCCGCTCGCTGCCTTCCTGACTCACGCCTCGCTCGAAGCCGGCGACAACCAGGCGCAGGCCGGGCAGGACGCGATCCAGCTCATGACTGTGCATTCGGCCAAGGGTCTCGAGTTCGATGCGGTCTTCATCACTGGCCTGGAAGAAGGCCTGTTCCCGCACGAGAACAGCATTTCCAACATCGACGGGCTGGAGGAGGAGCGCCGCCTTATGTACGTCGCGATCACGCGCGCGCGCAAGCGGCTGTACCTGAGTTTCAGCCAGACGCGCATGCTGCACGGCCAGACGCGCTACAACATCAAGAGCCGCTTCTTCGACGAGCTGCCCGAGTCGGCGCTGCGCTGGCTCACGCCGCGCAACCAGGGCTTCGGCTCGGGCTTTGCGCGCGAGTACCAGTCGGCGTGGTCGCGCGGATCGGGCCTCGGCTCGATTGTCGGCGCCGGCCGCGTCGAGCCCAAGCCGGCACCGTTTGCACCCAAGGCGCCGAGCCACGGCCTGCGCAGCGGGCAATCGGTGTTTCACAACAAGTTCGGCGAGGGCGTGATCGTGACGCTCGAAGGCAGCGGCGACGACGCACGCGCCCAGGTCAATTTCGGCCGCCACGGCATGAAATGGCTGGCGCTGAGCGTGGCCAAGCTGACGCCGGTGGAATAGCCGGCGGTCGGCCGGCGGCCTCTAACGGGGACGCGACCCGCGCACCGCCCGCGGCGGCGCCAGTGCTGCCGCGATCTCGATCGCGACGGCGGCACGCTCGTCGATGACGGGCAGCACCTTGTCGCGCAAGAAGGCGGCGTTCGACGGGCCCACCTGCGGTGCGATCGCGTCGTAGAGCGCACGTGCTTCGCGCGGGACGGATGCACCGAGCGTTCGCAGCGCAAGAGAAACCGCCTGGACCTTCGCTCCATGGGGCTCGATGCACTCGGCAAAGAAGGCCTTGAAGTGATCGGCCGTGATCTTCCGTTCATCTTCGCAGCCGCCGATCGTCATCGCCGGCGTCGCGTTGAGCCATGGGTACGCGACGGTGCAGACGACGTCGTACAAGGGCGATACGTTCCACCGCCCGTTGGACCACATGAGGGACCGGTTCTTCCAGTGAGCGTCCGCGTCGCCGACCAGGAAGCTGATGATCCGCCCATGCAGCAATGCGTTGATGGCCACGGCCGGCGCCGATGCATATTTGGCAGCGAGCGTGAACATGAGGCCGAGCTTGGCGCCGCCTGCCGTTTCGTACTTCGACATCGTGCTCGCCCACTCGTTGCGCAGTTGCAGGAAGTCGATCTGATGAAGCCGACGGATGCCCCCGCTGCGAGTCGTCGTCCGGTCGAAGCGCTGCACGCAGTAAACCCACTCGAGCGCGTCCGGGCGCGAGCAATCCTCATCGGCATCGTCCGGTCCGGGCGCGAAGAGCAGATGGGTCGCCGGTGCATTTCCAGAGGCGCGTCGCGCCACCGTCATGCAGAAGAATTCGATGACCGCGACGTGCTCGAGCCTTCTGCTCAGCGGCGGCTGCGGCTTGAGGATATGGGTCGTCGGGGCCTGGTCCTCAGGCTCGAGCAACACGTCGAGCAGTTCGATGTCGGCGCGCGGCTCCATGCGCACGGCGGTCTTGTCTTGGGCGCCAGCGAGAGACATGCGCGCCGCCTCCAGCAACGATCCGCCCTCCTGCCGCATTCGGCGCACGCGCGTAAGGAACTCCGGCCGCGGCAACGCCACGTATTTCGAGTCCTCCGGCTTGAGTTCGGGACTGGTGGATACGGTGACGGCACCAGCGGTCTCTCGGCCAAAGCGGCGCAGCAGATCGAACGAGTCGCCATTCTTGGCGCTCAGGCGCTTCTCCAGGCGGAGTCGCGCATCGCCTTCGGGCAGAAGGTTGTCGAAGAACTTCTCGACCATGCCGTCCTCTTGCGCGTCGTCGTACGGCTTCGCACGCAAGACGAGGTGAGGGGAGAGCGGGAACGCATTGGGGTTGCCGAGCCACTCCGAGGCGTAGGTGAGGCGCCAGATGCCGGCGTTGTC
>CAJPFZ010000293.1 GCA_905339355.1 Burkholderiaceae bacterium | reverse complement strand
TAGAGCAGTTTCCTAAACGATTGAGCTATTAGGGAAGGTTGAGGAAGCCGCAGTCGGTGAAAAAGCCAATGGCATCCAAGGGTGAGATGGTCAGAAGGGCATGGGCAATAGCATCCAGTAAGGCATCGAAGGTGAGGGCTTTGAGGCGGCGCAGGCATTGTTTGAGTTTTGAAAACGCCTGCTCAATCGGGGACAGATCGGGTGAGTAGGCAGGCAGAAACAGGATAGATGCACCCCGCGCTTCGATGAGCTGGCGTACCGTATCGGTTTTATGGCAGCGCAAGTTGTCGATGAGGACAATATCCCCCGGCTGAAGGGTCGGGGCCAAGATCTGCGCGGTGTAGGTTTCAAACACAGCGGTGTTCACACT
Source organism: Burkholderiaceae bacterium (assembly GCA_905339355.1). Classification (GTDB taxonomy): domain Bacteria; phylum Pseudomonadota; class Gammaproteobacteria; order Burkholderiales; family Burkholderiaceae_C; genus Albitalea. Next base: position 649 of record CAJPFZ010000293.1, on the reverse strand, counting down.
GCCCTCCACCACAAAGGGCGCATCCATGCCCCTCAGGCGCAACGCGGCGATGAGGCTTACATTGCAACCATGGTTACGCAGGACGCTGTCAACCGCCCGCTCCCCGCGGGGAGCACGGGCGTAAGCGCTGGTCATGTCTCGGTGCGTCCCACTTTCATCCACAACCACCACCCGGCGTGCCTCCAGTGTTTGGGCCAGATCGCTGAATAACAGACGTTCTACCCCATCGCGTTCTTTGGCACCCACTGTCTTTTTTTTCGCGTCCAGCCAGCACGGTCAATGGCTCGCCACATCATGCTGATGCTCACCCACTGCCCCTTGCGTTCAGCCCATAACCGGATATGGGTTTCCAACGTAGCATCGGGATGTTCCCTCAATTGCTGCCGCAATCCTTCCAATTGCTCATCGACAATTGTCGCCTGCTTGTACTGCTGCACTTTCGCCCGCACATGCCCCTGTGCCCGATATTGGCTGATATACCGCTTCACGGTACTCACACTCATCTCGAACTGCTGCGCAATCCACCCTTGGCTCTTGCCACTCTGCCAGCTATGTATCACCCGCTCTCGTAAGTCCTGTGAGTAACCCTTCATCCCTATCCCTCCGCTCTTCACTCCATAATAGCTCATCTCTCAAGGAAACCGCTATA
>CAJPFZ010000292.1 GCA_905339355.1 Burkholderiaceae bacterium | reverse complement strand
CACGCCGCGCACGCTGGGCAGCGAGATCGCCGCGACCAGCGTGCTGACACGCGGCGACATCGAGCGCTCAGGCGCACGCGATGCGGTGCAGGTGCTCGACATGCTGGGAACGGCGCTGGTCGAGCAGCAGGGCGGGGCTGGCACGTTGGCTTCGGCGCGCATCCGAGGTGCCGATTCGCGCGACACTCTGGTGCTGATCGACGGCGTGCCGGTCAACGACGTGGCGACCGGCCAGGCGCTGATGCAGCAGATCGCAGCCGAGATGATCGAACGGGTGGAGGTCGTGCGCGGCAACCTGTCGGCGCTCTATGGCGCGAATGCCACGGGCGGCGTCATCCAGGTCTTCACCCGCCGTGGCGTCGTCGGCGGATGGCAGCCGCGGTTTTCCGCAGGCGCTGGCAGCCAGGGAACACGCGCCGCAAGCGCGAGTCTCGCGGGGGGCAGCGAGACGATACGCGGGCGTGTCACGGTCGGGGGCGAGCGCACCGACGGTTTCAGCGCATCGAACAGCGTGACTGCGAATCCCGATTCGGATGGCAACCGGCGCAAGCATGCGACGCTTGGCGTCGACCTGCAGCCCGTGGCGGGCCACCAGCTCGGCATCGACTTGCGGCACGTCGACGGCACGGTGCAATACGACAATCCCTCACCGTTCGCTTTGCCCGCGGACACGCATCGCCAGCATCTCGTGCAGACCGGCGCCACGCTGCGCGGCACACATGCGCTGCGACCCGACCTGAGCCTGTCGTGGCGCTGGGCGCAGTCGAAGGAGAAGCGCACCGACACCGTGGTCGGCAGTTTCAGCTTCGTCAACGACAACACGCTGAAGAACGACGGCGCAGTGATTCAGCTGGAGGCGATCCTCAGCGAAGGCTGGCGGGCGCAGGCAGGAGTGGAGCGCCTGGCTCAATCGACCGATGGCGCGAGCTATGTCAGCAACGAGCGCGACACCGACGTGCTTCGCGTAGGCACTACCTACGACGCGTCCTGGGGGGCCGTGCAGGCCAACCTGAGGCACGACAAGACCAGCGACTTCGGCGATGCGAGCACCGGCCTGCTGGGCGGCAGTTTCAAGCTGGGCGAAGCGATCAGCGCGTTTGCCATGGTGTCGACCAGCTTCACGCCGCCGACGCTGGATTTCCTGTTCTACGACTGCGGGCCCACCTTCCCCTGCAGCAACCCGAACCTGCGCCCCGAGCGGGCGCGCAACATCGAGGGTGGCCTCCAGTGGAAGAATGCGGCGGCGCTGTACCGCGCGACGCTGTTTTCGGCCCGCTACCGCGACAAGATCGCCAACGATGCGAATTTCGTCCCGCAGAACACCAACCGGGTGAAGAACAATGGGCTCGAACTGTCTGCGCGGCAGGTGCTGGGTGACTGGACCTGGCTTGGCGAAGCCACCTTCCAGGATCCGAAGGACGAAGTGACCGGTGCGCGACCCATCCGCCGCGCCCGCGAGCAGCTGGCCTTGCGCGTGGATTACCAGCAGGCACGCTGGTCGGCAGGAGCGGGCTTGCGTCATGTCGGCAATCGGCCGGACAACGCCGGTCGAATGCTGCCTGCCTACAGCGTCGTCGACGCTTCGGCGCACTGGACGATGACACCCGACTGGACCTGGTCGGCGCGCATCGACAACCTGTTCGACCGCCGCTATGAACCGACCGCTGGGTACAACGGCCGGCCACGCGGCGTGTTTCTCGGTGTGGCCTGGGCGCCTCGCCGCTGAACTCAG
>CAJPFZ010000291.1 GCA_905339355.1 Burkholderiaceae bacterium | reverse complement strand
GCGCGGCGTAAGCTTCGCCCTACGCCCCACCCGTCATGACGGCCACTGTCCCTTTCAAGACCCCTCTCGGACACGACGAGCTTCGCGCGCGCACGCTGAAGCTCGGCCAGCGCCATCGCACCATCCTCTTCCTCATCGACGGCAAGCGCCCGCTCAGCGAAGTCCTGAGCCTGGCACTGCAGGCCGGTGCGGCGACTCATCACTTCGAGGACCTGCTCCGGCTGGGCCTGGTCGAACTGCCGCCCGAGCCACAGCCCGCGCCGGCCGACGAGGCGCTGGCGCGGCCGATCGAGGAAGACCGGCTGACCACCGTCGAGCTGGTCGTTCCCGAGGACGAGGCCGACGAGGGGGTGACGGTGCGCGCGCCGCTCGAACTGCCGGTTCCCGCGCAACCGCCCGCAGCGACCGAACTCGACGAAGCGGCTCAGGTGCCGGCCGAGCGCCCGGCCGTGGTTGCGCCCATGCGTGCCATGCCCCCAACGCTGCGCCACGAGGCCATCCCCGCGTTACCGGAGTTGCCGGCGTTGCCGGTGCTGCCCGTGTTGCCGGTGCAGCAAGCAGTCGCCCCGCGCGACCTCGACATCGACCTGCCGCTGCCGAACCAGGCCGAAGCCGAGCTGCTGCAGCAGGTGCGCGAACTGCTGACCGAGGCGCTGCGGCTCGATGCGCCGCTGTTCAGCGCGCGCACCTTCATGCGCGTGCGCAACGCCCAGTCGGCCGGCGAGCTGATCGACCTGGTGTGGGAGATCCAGGACCATCTGAGCCACAAGCGCCGCTCGCGCAAGGAAATGCAAAGCCTGCAGCGTGCGCGCGAGCTGCTGGGGCTGGGCAACACACTCGTCGACGAGAACAGCACCCGGCCGCCTTACTTCGACGAGTGAGGCGGTTTGCGACGCCTCAGAGGCTGAGCGCCATGTCGGATGGCATCTCGACCTCTCAGACCTGCCGCAGCTTGAACGTGCTCACCGCCTGCACCAGCCGCGCCGCCTGCTCGCTCAGCCCGCGCGCGGCGGCGGTGCTCTGTTCGACGAGGCTGCTGTTCTGCTGCGTCGTTTGATCGAGCTGCGTGACGGCGTCACTCACCAAGCCGATGCCGGAGGTCTGCTCGCGCGTGGCGGTGCTGATCTGGCTGATCAGCTGGCTCACGTTCTTCACCTGTTCCACGATGTCGCCCATGGTTGCGCCGGCGTTGCCGACCAGCTTGGAACCCGCGTCGACCTTCTCGACGCTCGCACCGATCAGCGCCTTGATCTCGCGCGCCGCTTCGGCCGAGCGCTGTGCCAGGCTGCGCACCTCGCCGGCGACAACGGCGAAGCCGCGGCCCTGCTCGCCGGCGCGTGCCGCTTCCACCGCGGCGTTCAGGGCCAGGATGTTGGTCTGGAAGGCGATGCCGTCGATCACGCCGATGATGTCACCGATCTTCTGGCTGGCTGCGGAGATGGCATCCATGGTGGCGACCACTTCGCCCACGACCTCGCCTCCGCGCAGGGCGACAGTACTGGCCGACTCGGCCAGGTCCGCGGCCTGGCGCGCGGTGTCGGCGTTGCTGCGCACGGTGCTCGACAGCTCATCCATCGACGCGGCCGTCTGCTGCAGGCTGGAACTCTGCGCTTCGGTGCGCTGCGACAGGTCGGCGCTGCCGCTGGCGATCTGGCCGGACCCGGCGGCGATCGAGTGCGAACTCGTGCGCACCTGAGCGACAACCTGCGCGAGGCTCTCGCACATGCGGTGCATGGCGGCCATCACGCTCGTCGTGTCGCCGCGGGCGAGCGGCACGTCGATCGTGAGGTCGCCGTGTGCCACCGCGTTGGCCACCGCCGCCGCGTCGGCCGGCTCGCCGCCGATCGCCGACATGACGCTGCGCTTGGCCCACAGGCCCAGCCAGATCAACAGCACCACGGAAAGCGCGAACACACTCCAGCGAGCCCAACTCGCCTGCGTGCGCATCGCCGCGAAACTCGAACTCGCCTGGTCGGCGAACTGGGTGGACGCCGTGACGGTCGCGTCCACGCCGGCGCGGTGCTGCAGGTACAGGGCGTGAGCCAGTTTCAGGCTCGCGAGCGCGGCGGCTGGGTCGCCGGCCGCCGCAGCATCGAGCACGCCACGCGCTTGTGCGATGAGGCGCTTGGCGGCCTCGTCTTGCGCCCCCAGCAGCCGTGTCTCCAGGCCGTAGGGCGGGTTCGCCGTCCAGTGCGCGACGCGCGCGGCGTATTCGTTCTCCAGCCGCTGGACCTCGGCGCGAGCCTGCGCCGCTGGCATCGTGCCTTCGATGACCTGCGAGAGCACCAGCCGCAGCTCGATGAGGTACATCGGCGGCGGGAGGATGTCCGCCGTCACGTCCTTGGCCACCAGCGCCTGCTCGACCGCCTGGTTGCTTCGGTGCCCGGTCCAAAACCACGCGGTGGCGAGCACAGTGGTGGCGACGATGCCGGACGCGGCCAACATCGTCAGGGTATGGCGCAAGGACTTCAACGACACCTCCTCGGTGATCCGTGAGGTGTTGCTATCGGCGGGCGATCAGCCCGCTTGAGTTGCGGTAACAACTTCGATCGCTAGTCGCGGCGTGTGCGACGACTTCCTGCATGCGATGCACCCGCGCGGTGCATTCACGTGGCGATGCGGGCGCCCCGTTCCGCCAGCAACTCGCGCAGCACCGAGCGGTGGCAGCGCGCTTCGTTCTCGCAGTAGCAGCCGATCGCGAAGCTGCTGTGCTGTGACAGCGCGGCAAGCAGGTCGAGCAGGTGGCTCGCGTCGGGCTGGTTCATCTCGCGCCGGAAGTGGGCGACGAATGCCTTCCACTCGCGCTCATCGCCGTCGGCCACGGCCTGCAGCGCGCTTTTCACCAGCTCGGCACTCGGCGAAAGCTTGGGCAGCCACACGTCGTAGTAGTCGCGCGAGGCGAACTGCGCCTTCGGCACGCCGCGCGGTGGGCGCCGCACGGTGCCGATGCGCAGGCCCTCGCCGGCGGCGCGCGGCGTGCCCAGCTGGACCACACGGATCGCCATCGCCGCGCAGCCTGCCTACTTGCCGTTAATTGCGAGCAATTCGATCTCGAACTGCAGCGTCGCGTTGGGCGGAATCACGCCGCCGGCGCCACGCTCGCCATAGGCGATGGCAGGCGGGCAGGTGAGGCGAGCCTTGCCGCCGACCTTCATGAGCTGCACGCCTTCGGTCCAGCACTTGATGACGCGGTTGAGCGCGAACTCCGCCGGCTGCTTGCGCGCGTAGGAGCTGTCGAACTCGCGGCCGTCGAGGAAGGTTCCGCGGTAGTGCACCCGGACCCGGTCGGTGGCGCCGGGGCTGGCGCCAACACCCTCCTTCAGCGCACGGTAGACAAGGCCGCTCGGCGTGACCACCGCACCGGGTTCCTTGGCAGCGGCAGCGGCATCGTTCTGTGCTGCCGCCGTGGCGGCGGTCAGCGCAAGCAGGGAGGTGCACAGCAAACGTCTCATGGGCAGGTCCGACAACGTTGAACAGGGTCGGATCATCGCCCGGATCGTCCGCAGCCGGCATCGCCGCCGCGGGCGTTGTGGCGCCGGCGTCACGCTTGCGCGGCCCCGCGCTGCCCTGGGGCGACGCTTGGCCGCGATGCGACGATCAGCGTTCAGGGGCGCCCAGGCGAGGCGAAACGCGAACGGAACCATTGCGTCAGCATGCGCTTTTCGAAGTACAGCGAGCTGTCCGCGTGCACGCCGGCGCCGCGGTGGGCGTAGTCGAGGTCGGCCACGGTTTCTTCGGCGCTGCTCAGCACACGGCCGTTCGATTCGAGCGTGTAGCGCAGCGTGACCCGCGGCACGTCGGTGCCGCCGCGCAGGATGCGCAGCATGCGGCCCGGCGACAGGCGGGTGAAGCGCATCTCGCCGGCGAGGTCGACATCGATCAGCTCGATCTTCAGCGACTGCTCGGCGGGCAGCGTGGCGCCCAGGGCTTCGAGGTGGCGCGCAAGCGACTGCAGGTTGTGCTTCTCTTCCGCAAACGAATCCCCAGCGTCGGAGAAGCGGGCCGGCGGCTCGGCAAACGCGACGGTCACGCTGCCGGCGCGCGCGGTGCCCGCCAGCGCGAGACACAGGCCCAGGGCGATCGAGGTGAAACGCAGGGTGAGCATGGTGAACTCCTCAGGCAACGGGCGAGGGGGCTGCCTCGCGTGTTCGATTGTGATCCTCGCGCGGCGGCAGGTGTTCCGGATTTGCAGACGAGCAACATGGCCGCGCCACGCCCACGCGTCACTCGCCCGGCCGCGGGACCGGCTCGTGTTCGCCGTCGTTCGGTTCGGCCGGGACCACCGGGGCGAACTCGGGTTCGACCGGCAGGGTGTTCGGCTCCGATTCGTCGGGCGGCGGGGCGCCGGGAAGTGTGGCCATGGCAAGGCTCCTTGAATGGCGCATCGTGCTCCAAGCGATTCACCAAGACATCAGGCGGGTTTTCGAGGCGCCACGGGCAATGCGACACTGCCCTTCATCACCGCCGGCCGCCTCAACGGGGGCGGCACCTTCTCAGGCGCCACAAGAAAGTCAATCCGATGCCCCGGCCACAGCTCTCGCGCCGCCTCCTCGCCGCGCTGCCGTTCGTCCTCGCCGGCGGTGCCGCCACCGCGCAATCGTCGCCGCTCGATGCGGACAGCCCCGGACGACCCACCTGGGAGGCCGGCTTCGCGGCCGGCGGCGGCCGCGTCGCCGACTATCCCGGCGCCGACGAGTCGCACACCCGCGGCATCGTCGTGCCGGTCGCGGTCTACCGCGGACCGATTCTGCGAATCGACCAGGGCGGCATCCGCGGGCGGCTCGTCGACTCGGCGGAGTGGGAGTTCAATCTCTCGGCCACCGCCGCCTTCAATTCCCGCGACACCACGGCGCGGCAGGGCATGCCGGGGCTGGACTACCTGTTCGGCGTCGGCCCTCAGCTGATCTACAAGGGCCTGGGCGCCACGACGCTGCACCTCAAGGCGCGGGCGCTGATGTCGACCGACTTCCGGCGCATCGACGGCCGCGGCCTCAGTTTCGACCCGGAAGTGCGCTGGCGAACGCGCCCTTTCGCCGGTTCGCAGTCGCAGCTCACCGTGTCATTGCAGCCGACCTGGGCCAGCCGCGAACTGCAGCGCTACTTCTACCAGGTCGATGCGTCGCAGGCGACGCCGCAGCGCCCGGCCCATGCGGCGCGCGCCGGCTACCTCGGCACCGAGCTCGCGCTCACGCTGAGGGGGCGGCGCAGCGCGAGCCTCAGCTGGTTCATCACGGCGCGCGGCATGTCGCTGCACGGCGCGGCCAACGCGTCGAGCCCGCTGCTGCGCGACAAGAGCAACCTCAACGTCGGTGCGGGGCTGGTGTGGATGCCCTGGCGCAGCAGCACTTTGGCGCCTGATTGAGGGCGCCGGCGCGCCACACTAGGGATGTGAAGCCGCGCGCCGCGAGCCTAAGGTCGGATGGGCGGGCCACCCTGCCTGGCTCGCTTCTTCTGCAAAGGAGGCCCCCATGGCCGCGCCCAAGTGCTGTTTCGATCACATCCTTCCCCGCGACCTGCTGCGGCCGGTCGTCACCGTGCCCGGCACCGCCGGCCGCCGGCGTGCCATAGCGCCGCGCGGCAAGTCGTGGATGAACGGCTCCACGCTGCGCGTGCGCTTCATGGGCGGAACGGCGGCCGAGCAGGCCAAGGCCCGGGAGCAGGCGCTGTGGTGGAGCGAGGTGGCGAACCTGCGCTTCGAGTTCGGCAACGCGCCGAACGCCGACATCCGCATCAGCTTCGACGAGGACGACGGCGCCTGGTCGACCATCGGCACCGACGCACGCAGCGTGCCCTTCAACCAGGCGACGATGAACCTGGGCTTCCTCGACGGCGGCACTGCGGCGCACGAATTCGGGCACGCCATCGGCCTGGCGCACGAACACTCGAGCCCGGTCGGCGGCATGGAATGGAACCGGCCGGTGGTGCTGCGCGACATGGCCGGCCCCCCCAACTTCTGGGACGCCGAGACGGTGGAGCACAACGTGTTCTTCAGGTACTCGATGGACCAGATCCACGGGACCGAATTCGACCCCGACTCGATCATGCTGTACGCCTTCCCGGCCGAGTGGACGCTCAACGGCGAATCCACCCACGCCAACGACGTGCTGTCGCAGCTCGATCGCGAATTCATCGCCGGCGCGAAGATGTACCCGCGCAACCGTCCGGGCCTGCCGGCGGCGGTGCCGCTGACCGTCGGTGGCACGCGTGTCGAGGCCGATATCGGCCGGCCGGGCGAAGAAGACCTGTTCCGCTTCCGCGCCGGCGATGACGGGGTCTACGTGATCGAGACACGCGGCCCGACGGATGTCTACATGAAGCTCTTCGGGCCGAACAGCGCCACCGCGCTGCTCGAGGAAGACGACGACAGCGGCTACGGCCTCAACCCGCGCATCTCGGCGCCCCTGATGGCCGGCGAGTATTTCGTGCAGGTGCGCCACTACGACCGCAGCGAGGGCACCGGCAGGTACACCGTCGGCGTGAAAAGCCGTTGAGCCGCCGCGGGCGGCGCGGGGTCTTTCCCGGCAGCAGCGCCGCCGGCGCGGCGCGCTGCTTACAGTGCCGCATGGAATTGCGCATTTCCCTGACGCCGACTGGCCGCCTCGGCGGGTGGCTGCTCGCCGTGTTGCTCGCCGCCGGGGCCGCGCAGGGGCAAACCCTCAAGCCGGTCACCGTGGCGCGCGGCCTCTCCCATCCGTGGGGCCTCGCCTTCCTGCCCGGCGAGGGCGACATGCGCATGCTGGTCACCGAACGCGACGGGCGCATGCGCATCGTCGACGCGCGCGGGCAGATGGGCGCGCCGATCGAGGGGCTGCCGCCCGTCGATGCGCGCGGGCAGGGTGGCCTGCTCGACGTCGTCGTGCACCCGCAGTTCGCGCAGAACCGCTGGGTCTACTGGAGCTATTCCGAACCGGCCGAGGGTCGCAGCAACAGCACCGCGGTGGCCCGCGGCAAGCTGCAGGCCGACGGCCTGAACGGGCGCCTGAGCGAGGTGCAGGTGGTGTTCCGCCAGCAGCCTCGATTCGCGAGCACCGCGCATTTCGGTTCGCGCCTCGTGTTCGCGCGCGACGGGCAGCTCTTCGTCACGCTGGGCGACCGTTTCTCGCGCCGCGACGATGCGCAGACGCTGGACAACCACCACGGCAAGATCGTGCGCATCGAAGCCGATGGCCGCACGCCGGCCGACAACCCGTTCGTCTCGCGCGCGGGCGCCCGGCCCGAGACCTGGAGCCTCGGCCACCGCAACGTGCAGGGCGCCGCGCTGCACCCGCAGACCGGCGAGCTGTGGATCCACGAACACGGGCCGCAAGGCGGCGACGAGGTCAACGTCAGCCTGGCCGGGCGCAACTACGGCTGGCCGGTGATCACCTACGGTGCGGAATACGGCAGCGGCCGCAAGATAGGCGAAGGCACCGACAGGCAGGGCATCGAGCCGCCGCTCGTGCATTGGGTGCCGTCGATCGCGCCCAGCGGCATGGCCTTCGTGACCGGCGATCGATATCCGGGGTGGAAGGGCGATCTCTTCGTCGGCGCACTGCGCGCGCAGACGCTGGTGCGCCTGCAGCTCGACGGCCGCCGCGTCGTCCGGCAGGAACGGCTGCTGACGGACTTGGGCGAGCGCATCCGCGACGTGCGCCAGGGGCCCGACGGCTGGCTCTACGTGCTGACCGACAGCGACGACGGCAAGCTGATCCGCCTCGAACGCTGACCTCTCGCCGTTTCAGCCACCCACCTTGCGCCACACGCTGGCAAGCCACGGCTGCTGCTCGCGCGGCAGGCCCGGCGGGCGGTAGTAGTGCTCCAGCGCCAGGAAACCCGCGTCCTGCAGGTAGCGCTGCCACGACGGCCAGTCGTGGAAGCTGCCGTAGCGCCCGTCGTGCCAGCCTTCCTGTCCTTCGCCGCGCGGGTTGGAGCTGAACAGCACGCCGCGCGGCTTCAGCGTGGCGCGCAGCTCACGCAGCACCCGTGGCAGTTCGGCGCTCGGCACGTGGAATAGCACGGCGTTGGCGAACACGCCGTCGAAGCGCGCCGCCGGCAGGTCGAGTGCCAGCAGGTTCTGCTGCCACACCGTGCAACCGCTGTGCTCGCGCGCCATCTCGACGAATTGCGGCGAGCCGTCGAGTCCGACGGCCTCGTGGCCGAGTTCGGTCAGGCGCATCAGGTCTCGGCCCGGCCCGCAACCGAGATCGAGGATCGTCCACGGCGGGGCACCCTCGATGTGCCTGAGTAGCGCGTCGATGTTCTGGCTCACGTCGTGATCGCGTGTGCCCTGCCAGAACGCCTCCGCGCGCTGGTCGTAGTGCGCCACGGTCAGCGCGGCGATGCGGTTCAGGTCTTCCCGGGTCGGCGTCATGGCGGAATGTTGCCGCATCCGGCCGCGGCGTGGATACCATCCACAGCATGCTGCGCGCCGCGTTGCTTCTCGCCATGTCGATCGGCCTCGTCTCCTGCGGAGGCGGCGGCTCCGACGCGCCGCCGGCCGCGCCCGCGGCACCGGACGACTTCGGCGCCGAGCTCGTGAGCCGGGTGGCGCGCAGCGGCGTCGCCGGCACCTGGGGTTATGTCGCGCCCGATGGATCGCGTTACGCGCTCATGGGCACGGCGGCCGGCGTGCTGGTGCTCGATCTGCGCGACCCCGTCCACCCTCGCGTCGTCGATGAGGTGGCCGGGCCGACCAACACCTCCTCGCCCGGCATCTACTGGCGCGAGATGCGCGTCTACGGCTCGCATGCCTACGTCGTTTCGGAGCACACCAATCTGCGCGGCGGCATCATGATCCTCGACCTCTCGGACTTGCCCGCCACCGTTCGCTACGTGCGCAGCGTGGTGCCCAACGACGGCCTGCTGGCTGCCCACACCGTCGACATCGACGTGGCGCGCGGCCTGCTGTACCTGCAGCGCGAGAGCAACCGCGCGGCGCCGAGCAGCATGCCCTCGCTGCGCCAAGCACGCCCGCTGCATGGCGGCACGCAGAAGCCCGAACACCCGGTGGGTGACCCGACCAACGGCTCGATCGAAGTCTGGGATCTCGCCGCCGACCCCGAGAACCCGCGCTACGTCACCACTTTCAACCAGCACCGCAGCGTGCACGACATGACCGCGGTCGGCGACCATGTCTACGTGGCCGAGGGCAATGCGAGCAGCTACTCGGTGTGGGACGTGCGCGATCCGCGTTCGCCGCAGCTCGTGGTGCGCTGGTCCGTCGAGGCGGGCCGCTTCACGCACAACATCTGGCCGAGCGGCGACGGCAGCTTCGTCGTCACGACGGAGGAGATCCCGACCGGCCTGCCGGCGCGCGTCTGGCAGCTCAACGGCAGCGCACGGCCGACGCTGCTCGCCGAATTCAAGGTGGGCACCGGCACGCCCCACAACGTGGTGATGGAAGGACGCATGGCCTACCTGAGCCACTACACCGAAGGGGCGGTCGCCGTCGACCTCGCCGACCCGGCGGCACCCGAGGTGGTGGCGAAGTTCGACACCAACCCTGACGAAGGCAGCAGCCTCTCCGGCTGCTGGGGCATCTACAAGTTTCCAGGCGAACCGCTGATGATCTGCAGCGACATCGACCAGGGCTTTCACCTGATCCGCCTCACGCCGTCGTGATCGTCGGCTAGCCGCGTGCGGCGATGAAGGCGCGAATGCGCTCGCGGCGCGCCGACACCTCGGCGGCGCGAGACGAAAGAGCGTGCCCCTCGCCCTCGAGCAGCATCAGATCGCAGTGCACCTGCGCGGCACGAAGTGCGTCGCAGGCGCGGGTCGACTGGTCCGGCGGAATGAGTTCGTCTTTCGTGCCGTGGATCAGCAAGGCCGGCGCCGACCGGGCGTCGATGCGCCACAGCGGCGAGGCGGCGCGCGCCGGTTGCCCCGCGAGCAGGGTTGCGACCATGCCCTTCGCGTCGTCGTGCAGATTGCCGGCGGCGAGATCCCAGGGCCCCGCCAGCGAGACGACGGCGTCGGCCCGACTCGGCGTGCCGCGCGGACTCGTGCGGTCGGTGGTGGCAAGCCAGGCCGCGAGATGCCCTCCGGCAGAGCTGCCGATCGCGACCACGCGCTGCGGGTCGATGCCCAGCGAGGCCGCGTTCTCGCGCAGCCACCAGACGGCCACTTCCACGTCTTCGGCCTGCGCGGGCCAATGCGATTGCGGCGCGAGGCGGTAGTCGATCGCGACCGGCAGCATGCCTTGCTGCGCCAGCCAGCGCGCCAGGCCGGCCAGCTCGCCGCGCCCGCCTGCGCGCCAGCCGCCGCCGTGGATCAGCAGCAGCGCCGGCCGGCGCGCTGCTGCGGCGGGGGA
>CAJPFZ010000290.1 GCA_905339355.1 Burkholderiaceae bacterium | reverse complement strand
CAGGCCTACGTCCATTGGGTTCGTGCGTTCGTGCGTTTTCATCGCATGCGTCATCCGGCCGAGATGGGCAAGGCCGAGATCGAGGCCTTCTTGTCCTGGCTCGCGAACGAGCGGCAGGTCTCGCCTTCTACGCACAAGCAGGCGCTCTCTGCTTTGCTGTTCCTGTACCAGAAGGTCCTCTCGCTCGACCTGACCTGGATGAACGAAATCGGCCGGCCACGCAGTCAGGTGCGGCTGCCGGTCGTCTTCACGCATGAAGAGGTCGCGCGCCTGTTTGCGATGCTCCAAGGTGAGCAGCGGCTGTTCGTGCAGCTGCTCTACGGCACCGGCATGCGCATCATGGAAGGGGTTCGCCTGCGGGTGAAGGATGTCGATTTCGAGCGCCGCGCCATCATCGTGCGAGAGGGCAAGGGGGCCAAGGATCGGGTCGTCATGTTGCCGGCCTCGCTGGTGCCCGCCCTGCGCGAGCAGTTCGCCCGCGCCCGCGTGCTGTGGGCGGCCGATCGGCAGGCGCAGCGGGGCGGGGTCCACATGCCGCATGCACTCGCACGCAAGTACCCGCGTGCCGATGCCTCGTGGACATGGTTCTGGGTCTTTCCCCAAGCCGATCTGTCGGTCGATCCGCGCAGCGGCGTCGAGCAGCGCCACCATTTGCAGGAGCAGAGCATCCAGCGCGCCTTCAAGCGAGCGGTGGAGCGCGCTGGCATCGAGAAACCCGCCACGCCGCACACCCTGCGCCACTCCTTTGCCACGCACCTGCTTCAAAGCGGCTACGACATCCGCACCGTGCAGGAACTGCTCGGCCACGCCGACGTGAGCACGACGATGATCTACACCCACGTGCTCAAGCTCGGCGGTGGCGCCGTGCGCAGCCCGATGGATGCGCTCGGTGCCGCGTTCCTGCCCGACGTGCCGTTGCTCGGTGCCGCTGCACCGCCGCCTATCGCCCAGGCGCTGGCCCTTGGCGCCGTCAACGTCGTGAACCGCCAGCAGCAGCAACAGCAGAGGGCAAGCCGTCGGCAGCAGCAGGATCGCCAGCATCAGCGCCCCGCGCCGCCATGCACCGATGATCGCCTGCCTGACGAGAACGCTCCGGACCATCCCGCCCGCCGACCCTGGAAAGTCGAGATGCCGCGCTCGCGCTATCACCCAGCCTCGAACGACCAAGCCGCGTTCGCTCACTGCACCACCGCCACCCCCGCAGCCCGCTACGCTGCCCGATGAGCAGCCGCGCCCATGCTTCCGCTGTACGCCGAGCTGCATTGCCGCAGCAACTTCAGTTTCCTCACCGGCGCGTCGCACCCTGAAGAGCTGGTCTCGCGTGCGCATGAACTCGGCTACAGCGCGCTCGCGATCACCGACGAGTGCTCGGTGGCTGGTGTCGTGCGAGCCCATTCCGAAGCGCAGCGCAGCGGTCTGCACCTCATCATCGGCAGCGAGATGCGCCTCACGCTGCCCGACAGCGCGCCGCACGCCCGCCTGGTGCTGCTGGCGCAGACGCGGCGCGGCTACGGCAACCTGTCGCACTGGATCACGGTGGCGCGGCGTCGTGCGCCAAAGGGGCAGTACCTGGCCCATCCGGGCGACGTCGAAGGCAAGGTTCCGAGCGCGCCAACGCTGACCGGCCTGCCCGACTGCCTGGCGCTGCTGGTGCCCGATGCAGCGCAGAGCTTCGAGGAAGTCTTCGCCCACGCGATGTGGCTCAAGACCTGGTTCCAGCGGCGCGCCGCCATCGCGATCGAGCTGCTGCACCGCGCGGGCGACGACGAGCTGCTCGACATTGTCAAGCGCGTCGCGCATTTCACCGGCCTGCCCATCGTCGCGGCGGGCGACGTGCTGATGCACGTGCGGTCGCGCAAACCCCTGCAGGACACCCTCACCGCCACGCGCCTGAACGCGCCGGTGGCGCAGTGCGGGCTGCAGCTCGCCTCCAACGCCGAGCAGCACCTGCGGCCGCGCGCGCGCCTCGCCGCGCTGCACGAGCCGCAGTGGCTGGAGAACACGCTGCTGCTCGCCGGCAGCTGCAGCTTCTCGCTGTCGGAGCTGAAGTACGAGTACCCCGACGAGATCGTGCCGCCCGGCGAAACCCCCACCAGCCATTTGCGCAAGCTCACGTACGCCGGCGTGCCCAAGCGCTTTCCGAACGGCCTGCCGGACGACATCCACCGCCAGATCGAGCACGAGCTCGCACTCATCCAGCAACTCGGATACGAGCCGTACTTCCTCACCGTCGCCGACATCGTGCACTGGGCGCGCGAGCAGAACATCCTGTGCCAGGGCCGCGGCAGCGCCGCCAACTCGGTGGTCTGCTATTGCCTCGACGTGACCGAGGTCGACCCCAAGCGCGCGTCGCTGCTGTTCGAGCGTTTCATCAGCGCCGAGCGCAACGAACCGCCCGACATCGACATCGATTTCGAACACCAGCGGCGCGAGGAAGTCATTCAGTACATCTACCGCAAGTACGGCCGCCACCGCGCGGCGCTCACCGCGGTGGTCATCAGCTACCGCCCGCGCTCGGCGGTGCGCGACGTGGGCCGCGCGCTCGGCATCGACCTGCAGCGCATCGATGCGGTGGCCAAGGGCCAGCACTGGTTCGACGGGCGAAGCATCGCCGCCGAGCGCCTGCGCGAGAACGGATTCGACCCCGAGGCGCCGCTGAGCCGGCTCTGGGTCGAGCTCACGCACCAGCTGATCGGCTTTCCGCGCCATCTCTCGCAGCACCCCGGCGGCTTCGTCATCGCGCGCGACCAGATCGAGCAGCTGGTGCCGGTCGAAAACGCCGCAATGCCCGATCGCAGCGTCGTGCAGTGGGACAAGGACGATCTCGACACGCTCGGCCTGATCA
The DNA here is from genome assembly GCA_905339355.1 of Burkholderiaceae bacterium. Lineage (GTDB taxonomy): Bacteria > Pseudomonadota > Gammaproteobacteria > Burkholderiales > Burkholderiaceae_C > Albitalea. The sequence goes on along the minus strand of CAJPFZ010000290.1, from coordinate 8,694 downwards.
AGGTCGACATCCTCGCGCTGGGCATGCTGAGCGCGCTGCGCCGCTCGCTCGAATTCATTGGCCAGAAAATGGGGCGTGAATTCAGGCTGCAGGACATCCCCGACGAAGACAAGCCCACCTACGACATGGTCTGCCGGGCCGACACGATCGGCGTGTTCCAGATCGAGAGCCGCGCGCAGATGAGCATGCTGCCTCGGCTCAAGCCGCGCACCTACTACGACTGGGTGGTCCAGGTGGCGATCGTGCGCCCTGGCCCGATCCAGGGCGGCATGGTGCATCCCTACCTGCGCAACCGCGGGCTGCCGGTCGAGGCGCTCGACTGCCCGAAGGAGCTGCTGCCGGCACTGGCGCGCACGCAGGGTGTGCCGATCTTCCAGGAGCAGGTGATGCAGATCGCGATGCTCGCCGCCGACTTCACCGCCGGGGAGGCCGACCGCCTGCGCCGCGCCATGGCCGCCTGGAAGCGCCGCGGCGGGCTCGAGCCGTTCCACGATCGCCTGGTCGGCCGCATGCTCGAAAAGGGCTACTCCGCCGACTACGCCGAGCGCATCTTCAAGCAGATCCAGGGCTTCGGCGAGTACGGGTTTCCGGAAAGCCACGCCGCCGGCTTTGCGCTGCTCGCCTACGACAGCAGCTGGATCAAGCGCCACCATCCCGACGCGTTTCTCGCCGGTCTGCTCAACAGCCAGCCGATGGGCTTCTACGCGCCGGCACAACTGGTGCGCGACGCTCGCGAGCATGGCGTCACGGTGCTGCCGGCCGACGTGACGGTCAGTGCCTGGGAGTGTGTGCTCGAAGACCAAGCGACAGGCGAAGAAGAGGTGGGTGAGGGCGGCGGCTTGCGTGCCGTGCGCCTCGGCCTCAACCGCGTCAGCGGCCTGTCCGAAGACGCGGCGCGCCGCATCGTCGAGTCGCGCGGGCAGGGCGTCTTCGCCAACGTCGAAGACCTCGCACGCCGCGCCAGCCTCAACGCCCACGAACTGCGTGTGCTGGCCGAAGCCGATGCATTGAAGCGCATCGGCGGCAACCGCCATCAGGCGGCCTGGGCGGTGGCCGGCGTCGACACCCGCCCGACCGAGATGCTGCGCTCGACCCGTGTCAACGAGGCGCCGGCACAGCTCGCCGCGCCGACCGAGATCGAGAACACGCTCGCCGACTACCGCGCGCTGGGCCTCACGCTGAACCGCCATCCGGTGGCGCTGCTGCGCGCGGAGCTCGACCGCTTCAAGGTGCAGCCGGCGGCGGTGCTGCGCAACTACCCCAACGGCCGGCTGGCCCGCGCGAGCGGCCTCGTCACGCACCGGCAGCGGCCCGAAACCGCCAAGGGCACGGTTTTCGTCACGCTCGAAGACGACACCGGGCAGGTCAACGTGATCGTCTGGCCGTCGGTCGTCGAGTCGCAGCGTCGCCCGCTGCTCGGTGCCACGCTGCTCACGGTCTATGGCCGCTGGCAGCGCGAAGGCGACGTGATGCACCTGGTCGCGATGAAGCTGGTCGATCACTCCGATCTGCTCCAAGGCCTCGCAAGCAAGAGCCGCAACTTCAAGTAGGAGCCGCGCAGGCGGCCCCGATAATCCGCGCCATGCTGTTTCTCATCTCCCCCGCGAAGAGCCTGGACTACGAGACGCCGGCGCATGTCACGAAGGCGAGCACGCCTCAATTCATTGCGCAGTCGACTGAACTGATCGAGGTGCTCAAGACCCGAAGCGTTGCCGAGATCGGGCGGCTGATGGACCTCTCCGAGTCGCTTGCCGGGTTGAATGCAGCCCGCTACGCCGCCTGGTCGCCCAGGTTCACCGCGCGCAACAGCAAGCCTGCCGTGCTTGCCTTCAACGGCGATGTCTACGACGGCCTCGATGCGAAGACGCTCGACGAAGACGATCTTGCCTGGGCGCAGCAGCACCTCGTCATCCTGTCCGGCCTGCACGGCGTGCTGCGCCCGCTCGACAAGCTGCAGCCCTACCGGCTGGAGATGGGCACCGCGCTCGCCACGGCGCGCGGCCGCAACCTCTACGAATTCTGGGGCGACACCATCGCCGAACACCTGAACACGCGGCTGGCGGCCGATGCCTCGCCGGTGATCGTCAACCTCGCGTCGCAGGAGTATTTCCGCGCCGCCGATCGCCGGGTGCTGAAGGCGCGCGTGGTGGAGTGCGTGTTCGAGGACTGGAAGAACGGCCGCTACAAGGTCATCAGCTTCTTCGCCAAGCGGGCACGGGGGCTGATGGCGCGACACGTGATACGCCAGCGCATCGCCACGCCGAAGCGCCTCGAAAGCTTCGCCGCCGACGGCTACGCCTTCGACGCCGGCGCGTCCGCGCCCGAGCGCCTGGTCTTTCGCCGCAGGCTGACGGGCTGAGGCCCCGCCGGCGCAGAGGCAGGCATCGCCGCGTACTGCGCCAGATCCGCGGGCATCAGGTGCAGGTCGGGCTGGCCGGCAAAGTGCGCGAGCAGGCTGTCGACCACCACGCGCACACGCGGCGCGAGGTATTGCCGGTGTGGGTAGTGCAGCACCATCTCGCGCTGGCCGCTCTCGTGGTTGTCGAGCATCAGCAGCTTCAGCCGGCCCGAGCGCAGGAAAGGCAGCGTGTGCTGCAGGCCGGTCTGGGCGATGCCCGCATGCGCCAGCGCCACGTCGAGCAGCGCTTCGGGGTCGCTGACCGACAGCGATGCCTCCGGCACGAACTCGATGCGCCTGCCGCCGCTGCGCTTGAAGATCCAGGGCGAGGGCGTGCCGCCGGCAAAGCGCACGACGGCGCAGCGGTGCGGCGACAGGTCGTCCACGTTCGCCGGCACACCGGCTTGGCGGAGATAGGCGGGGCTCGCCACCAGCACCACCGGCAGCCGGCAGATGCGCCTGGCGATCAGGCTGCTGTCTTCGATCACGCCGCCGCGGATGCCGATGTCGAAGCCCTCGGCCACCAGGTCGATTGGCCGATTGTCGAGGTCGAGTTCGATGGCGAGTTGCGGATGGCGCTCTGTCAGCGCGGGCAGCACCGGCAGCACCCAGCGCCGGCCGAAGGCCATGCCCACGGAAATCCGCACCCGCCCGGCCGGCACGCTCGCGGACTGCGACACCTCGGCCACCGCGTCGTCCAGCGCGCGCAGGGCGGCACGGGCCTTCACGAGGAAGCCGGCGCCCTCTTCGGTGAGCGCGAGCCGCCGCGTGCTGCGCTGGAGCAGCCGAACACCCAGCTGCTCCTCGAGCCGGGCCAGGCTCTTGCTGACCGCGGCGGGCGTGATCGCGAGCCGATCCGCCGCGGCGGTCAAGCTGCCGCTGGTCGCGGCCTCGATGAACGCCAGCAGCCCCTGGAGTTGTTTCATGTCCGAGATTGTCAACTGAAGTTCATCAATTCATCAACCGCTGATGACTTCCAGTCGGAGCAACGGCTGCCCAAAGTCTCGCCACGCCAACCTCACTGCAAGGAGCTTTTCATGAAGATCGGCATTCTCGGATCAGGCACCGTGGCCCAGACGCTGGGCGCGGGGTTCATCAAACACGGGCACGAGGTGATGCTCGGCAGCCGCGCGCCGGCCAAGCTCGCCGAGTGGCAGGCGGCCAACCCGCGAGGCCGCGTGGGCAGCTTCGCCGAGGCGGCGGATTTCGCCGAGTTGGCGGTGCTCGCGGTCAAGGGCACCGTCGCCGCCGCTGCACTGAAATCCGCCGGGCCGCAGCGGCTCGCCGGCAAGGCGGTGATCGACGCCACCAACCCGATCGCCGACGCGGCACCGGTGCAGGGCGTGCTCCAGTTCTTCACCGGCCCCAACGACTCGCTGCTCGAGCAGTTGCAGCGCGAGTTCCCGGCGATCCGCTTCGTCAAGGCCTTCAACTCGGTCGGCAGCGCCTTCATGATCGACCCGGCGATGCAGGACGGACCGCCGACGATGTTCATCTGCGGCGACGACGAGCCGGCGAGGCAGGCGGTGCGCGCGATCGTCGAGAGCGTCGGCTGGGGCGTGGCCGACATGGGCGCGGCAGTCGCCGCGCGCGCGATCGAGCCGCTGTGCATGCTGTGGTGCATCCCCGGGTTGCTGCGAGGGGAATGGGCTCATGCGTTCCGATTGGTGAAGCCTGCTTGACGACCTGACCTGAACCACCACAGAGGTCACAGAGATCACAGAGATGAATGGCTTCTCTGTGTTCTCTGTGCTCTCTGTGGTGGACAAACACACCCTTGACCCACCAACCCCCTCATCCGGCAAAATCGCCGCATGAGCGTTCAACAAGTCACTCCCGAATTGCGGCAATGGATCGTCGCGCAGGCGTCGGCGGGGCAGCAGCCCGATGCCGTGCTGAAGTCGATGATCGACAGCGGCTGGAACGAAGATGTCGCGGTGGTCGCGCTCGAAGAGACCTTGCGGGGTTTCCTCGTCGACCACGCTAAGGCGAACGGCCTGCCGCTGCCGGTGATCGTGCCCGAGCCGATGACGCTGGACGGCGAAGTCGTGCTGCAGGCCGGCGACCGCGAGGTGCAGGTGATCGCCAGCATGAAGAGCCCGCGGGTCGTGGTGCTGGGTGGGCTCTTGTCGCACGACGAGTGCGACGAGATCGTCGAGTTCGCGCGCCAGCGCCTGGCCCGCTCGGAAACAGTCAAGCTCGACACCGGCGCCAGCGAGGTCAACGATGCGCGCACCAGCGAGGGCATGTTCTTCAGCCGCGGCGAGAACAGCGCGTGCCGCCGCATCGAGCAGCGCATCGCCACGCTGCTGCAATGGCCCCTCGAGAACGGCGAGGGATTGCAGGTGCTGCGCTACCGCCCGGGCGCCGAGTACAAGCCGCACTACGACTACTTCGACCCGGCGCAGCCGGGCACTCCGACCATTCTCAAGCGCGGTGGCCAGCGCGTCGCCTCGCTGGTGATGTACCTGAACACGCCGCGGCGCGGCGGCGCGACGATCTTTCCCGACGTCAACTTCGACGTTGCCCCGGTGAAGGGCAATGCCGTCTTCTTCAGCTACGACCGCCCGCATCCGATGACGCGTTCGCTGCACGGCGGCGCCCCGGTCGTCGAGGGCGAAAAATGGGTGGCCACCAAGTGGCTGCGTGAAGGGCGCTTCGAGTGACGCCGGCCAAATCGCCGCTGGCCGGCATACGCGTCATCGATCTCACGCGGCTTCTCCCAGGGCCGCTCGCGACGCTGCGGCTCGCCGAGATGGGCGCCGAGGTCATCAAGATCGAAGGCCCGGCTGACCAGGGCCAGGACGACGGCGCGCGGCACATGGGCCGCAGCCGCGCCGACCTGGCCGCCGGCCGCCCGAGCCTGACGTTTCGCCTGCTCAACGAGGGCAAGCAACTGCAGGAGATCGACCTGCGCGCAAGCGCCGGCCGCGACGCGCTGCTGGCCATGGCGCGCGACGCCGACGTCTTGATCGAGGGGTTCCGCCCCGGCGTGATGCAGCGCCTGGGCCTCGGCTGGGAGGCGCTTCATGCGGCCAACCCGCGGCTCGTGGTCTGCGCCATTAGCGGGTACGGGCAGGCGAGCCCGTGGTCGCAACGCGCGGGCCACGACATCAACTACATCGCCATGGCCGGCGTGCTGCAGCAGATCGCGACGCCCGACGGCGAGATCGCCGTGCCCAACTTCCAGATCGGCGACCTCCTGGGCGGCACGCAGGCGGCGTTGTCAGGCGTGCTGGCCGCGCTGGTGGCGACGCAGCGCACCGGCGCCGGCCGCTTCGTCGACATCTCGATGGCCCATGAGGTGCTGCGCCACCACGTGCTCGCACGCGCGACGCTCGCGGCGCTCGGCAGGGTGCCGCCGCCCGGTCACGATTTGTTGTCCGGTGGCGCACCCTGTTACGGCGCTTACCGAACTGCGGACGGCCGGCACCTCGCGGTGGGTGCGCTCGAACTCAAGTTCTGGCAGCTGCTGTGCTCGGCGATCGACCGGCCGCAGTGGGCCGATCGGCATTGGTCGCGCGGGGAGGCGCCCGGCACCCAGGCTGCCCTCGCCCTGCGCAAGGAACTCGCGGCGGTGTTCGAAGCCCTGCCGCTGGCGCACTGGGTAACTTTGTTTGACAGCGTCGATTGCTGCGTGACGCCGGTTCTGAGGCTGGACGAAACGCTGGTGCATCCGCTGTTTGCCGGCTGACGGTGTGTCAACCGCCCCCGCGAGGCCGGCGTTGTGACTGCGGCCTTTTGGCCTACTACACAACCTTTTTGAAGGAAATCCCAATGAACAAACTCGTCGCTGCCCTGATTGCCGCCACCTTCTCGCTGGGCGGCATCGCCCAAGCCGCCACGCCTGCCACCCCGGCGACCCCGGCCACGCCGGCCGCCTCGGCACCCGCCGCCGAGAAGGCTGCCGCCCCGAAGGCTGCCGAGAAGAAGGCTGAGAAGAAGGCTGAGAAGAAGGCCGCCACGAAGGCCAAGCAAGCTGCCAGCGCCCCGGCCTGAGCTTCTGCTCCCCAATGAACAAACCCGGCTTCGGCCGGGTTTGTTCGTTCTGGCGAGGTGTCTCGATTCAGGCGCGGCGCTGGTCGGTGGATGACTCGTCGCGGCCGCCGAAAGGCCGGCTGCGTTCGATGCGCCGCCACTTGCGCTGCTCCCAGGTCTGTGGACCCTCCAGCGGCCAATGCTCGATCAGCGGCGAGAGTTCGGCCCGTGGCAGGCGCGCGAACGCCGGTCCGGCCGACAGGCGCAGCCACCAGCGGCCGCGGCGAAGCCGCATCGGCAGCGGGGCGCGCGACTGATGCACCCAGTACACGAGGCCGCGCGCGGACCAGTAGTCCACGCGCTCGAAGTTCACGCGGCCGGCAAAGCCGGTTTCGGCCGGCAGAATCAGGCAGTCGTCGGCCAGCTCCACCACGGCGTACAGCAAATCGCCTGGCGATTCGCCGCTGCCTTCGTAGACAAACACCACACGCTGGACCTGCGAGGCGTTGAATCGGTCGACCTCCGCCTCGTTGCGGAAGACGACGATGTCCTGCCCCTGCCACGCCGTGCGCCACGTATTGCTCATATGACCTCCAGCCCGCGACCGTATCGCGCGTTGCGCCGGGCTCTGTGACCAGACGCTTCGAATGCAAGCAATCGCGCCATTCCGTGCGGCGAGGTTGAGGCCATGCGATCAGCCTGCGTGATGCTGCATCTGCGCCGACGAGAGGAAGCGCACCCCCGCGCGATCTTCGCCCAGCGCGGCGATCACGGCGCGCGCCACCGCCCCCGCCTCGACCGGCCGAACGCGACGCGGCACCACGCGCAGCATGGGCTTGAGCAGCCGCATGGCCCACTCTTCGCCGGCGCGCTGCGGCTGGCCGAGCGCGGCTCGGTCGCCCATCAACAGCGACGGCTGCGCGATGAGCACCGAGCGGTAGCCGAGCCGCGCGACGGCGTCCTGCATCTCGCCCTTCACTCGGTTGTAGAACACCCGCGAGCCCGCGTCCGCGCCGAGCGCCGAGATCACCGCGAGGCGCGTTGCGCCGGCGGCGCGGCCCGCTCGCGCGGTGTTGACGACGGCGTCGAAATCGACACGGCGAAACGCCGCTTGCGAACCCGCCGCCTTGATCGTCGTGCCGAGGGCGATCAGCACGTCGTCGACCGGCGGCAGCGATGGCAGCGCGTCGAACGTCACTTCGTGCGGATGGATGCGCGCGTCGGCCGGCAACGGGGCGGCACGCCGCAACAGCACGTGCACGGCCTCGACGTGCGGCGAGGCGAGCAGCAGCGAGAGAAGCTCGCGACCAACCAGGCCAGTGGCACCGGCGATCAGCACGCTGCGGCCGAGGGGTGTCGCTGCTGCCATGCCGGTGCGCTTCAGCCTGTCAACGCTGCTTCGGCTGAGTCAGCCGCGGCAGGGGCTTCTGGTCGCGCCGGCCGTCAGCCGGGCGTGTTGCCGGGGCATGCGCCGCCGGCTGGGCGGCAGCAGTGCGTGGCGCCGCTGCCGATGCCGTATGGCGTGCCGGTGCCGCATGGCCTGCCTTGGCGCCACCGTGAGACGGTGCCGCCTGATGGCCGCCGCTGCGAGCAGGTGCGGGCGCGCGGCCGCCGTCGCGGCGGCTGTCCTGCCGCCCGTCCTGCCGCCCGCGACCCGGCTGCCCGGCGCCTTGGCCGCCGCGGCCCGCGCCGCCGCCCGCGTGGCGATGCCCGCCACGCCCTGCGCCCGCGCCGATCACCATGCGGCCGAGCACGATCGGCTCGGCTCTCTCACCCGGATGCGGCGCGAAGCCCGGAATGATCTCGCGCGGAATGTCGCGCTTGATCAGCTTCTCGATGTCGCGCAGGAAGCCTTCTTCATCCACGCAGACCAGCGAGACGGCGACGCCATCGGCGCCGGCGCGGCCGGTGCGGCCGATGCGGTGCACGTAGTCTTCCGGCACGTTGGGCAGCTCGTAGTTGACGACGTGCGGCAGCTGATCGATGTCGATGCCGCGCGCGGCGATGTCGGTGGCGACGAGCACGCGCAGGTCGCCGCTCTTGAAGTCGGCGAGCGCCTTGGTGCGGGCGCTCTGGCTCTTGTTGCCGTGGATCGCCATCGCGGTCACGTCCTGCTTGAGCAGGTGCTCGACCAGGCGGTTGGCACCGTGCTTCATGCGCGTGAAGACGAGCACCTGGTGCCAGTCGTTGCTCTTGATCAGGTGCACGAGCAGGTCCTTCTTCAGCTCGCGCCCAACCGGGTGCACCTTCTGCTCGATGAGCTCGGCCGTCTGGTTGCGCCGCGCCACCTCGATCAGGGCCGGCTTGTTGAGCAGCCG
>CAJPFZ010000289.1 GCA_905339355.1 Burkholderiaceae bacterium | reverse complement strand
GGGTTCGTCGACATAAAGACGAACCTCGGCGTCGTCTACAGGGACATGAAGGACTACGAAAAAGCCCTCCGCGAGCTCGAGGAGACCGTCAGCCAGAACCCGGAGTACGCACATTCGCGCGTGCAGCTCGGCCTTACCTACTACACCATGGGGCAACAGGAGAGGGCCAGGTCCGAATGGCTGAAGGTCCTTCGCGCCAACCCCGAGGACAAAGTCGCGCAGATGTACATGAACCTCCTCCTTACGCCGAAGGCCTGAGGTCCGCCGCTCCGCCGCTTTCCGCGGCTTCCTATTATTTTTTGAACCTCTTTCAAACCTGAAACTTTAGCCTGCCTTGAAGGGCGTGGCATGGCCGTTTTGCGCAAAAAGGCTGGTGGCGCCTTTTATTTTCGTCGTCCGCACCAGTTCATAAATGAGTATACATTTTTCTGATTCATGGTATAATTCTGATTATTCTGAAAATATGGATTAATTGGAGTCTGTTGAATGGCAAGGAAGAAGAAAGATGATTGCTGCGTCCCGTCTGTAAAAGCCGGGAGCTGCCGGGTGGAGGCCGTCGTGAGCGTGGACGACAGGGGGCAGATGGTCCTCCCGAAGGAGCTGCGGGAGAGGGCGGGGATAAAGCCTTCGGACAAGCTCGTGGCCGCTACCTGGGAGAAGGACGGGCAGGTCTGCTGCATAACTCTAGTGAAGGTCGAGGACATGGTCTCGCTGTTGAAGGACAGGCTCGGCCCGGTGATGAGGGAGATATTTTGAAGACAAGGCCAAAAGGGGGGGAGGGTTCCTGCTGCGCACCTGACTGTTGCCAGCCGAAGCCTGCCACAGCGGACGTACTGAAGACCGATTCTGTCATTACGCGCGCTGACCGCTATAGACACTTCCGCTGCAGGGTAGGCTCTTTCAGGACGAAGTACATGGTCAAGCCCGGCCTTTACGCCCTCGGCAGCCCCGGAAAGGATTCCGACGTTTTCGTCAGCGCCAACTACGGCTTGAGCTTCGACAAGCTCCGCGCCGGTATTGAAGGCATTGACGCCTGGATACTCGTCCTCGACACGAAAGGCATAAACGTATGGTGCGCAGCCGGGAAGGGCACCTTCGGCACCGACGAGCTCGTGAAAAAGATATTTTCAACAGGTCTTTTTAATATCGTCTCCCACAGGAGGCTCATACTCCCGCAGCTCGGCGGCCCCGGGGTGGCAGCCCACGAAGTGAAAAGGCAGACGGGCTTCCGGGTCATGTTCGGCCCGGTGAAGGCAGCCGACCTCAAGGCTTTTGTGGCCGACGGGTACAAGGCAACGCCCGAGATGAGGAGAGTGGGCTTCGGCCTTCTTGACAGGATCGTCTTGACTCCCATGGAGATAAGGCCGGCTCTCAGGATTTTCGCGCTCTTCGCCATGGTAGTGCTCGTGCTCACCGGCGCGGGGCCCTCGGGCATATCGTTCAGCGGCGCGTTGAATAACGGCGTTCCGCTCGTTGCCCTCGGCCTTCTGTCAATAATAGCCGGGGCTTTCCTTACGCCCATGCTACTGCCGTGGTTGCCGTTCAGGTCTTTCGCTTTGAAGGGCTGGCTCATGGGGCTTGCGATGGTCTT
>CAJPFZ010000288.1 GCA_905339355.1 Burkholderiaceae bacterium | reverse complement strand
GGATCGGCTTTCGGAGGGCCTGGCCCTGCGCTGCGCGAACGAAAGCTATGCGGATGTCATCGTGCCTCGGGGGTCCGCCACGTCGGGTCTGACCATCCTCGGGAAGGTGGTTGCCCGCCAGAGCGTGACAGCGCTGTAGGTACTTCGGACCGTGCCTCCGCCTGGCGATGGAACATCTGGGCGTGACCGCGTTTCGCGTCAATGACTGTCTTGCCACATGACCGGCGCATTGCGGTGACTTGTGCTGACCCATGCTGCTCCTCCGCACATGAATCTCGTCGATGTGGGCAAAGTCTAGGAGCCGCTGGCCTTGTCACGTGCGATGATTTTCTGCGATTTTTCATCGGTGCTTGCTCGATGACTGATCGAATGAGGTTGGCCCCGCAAGTCCTTTCGGTGAGGCGGCCCACCGTGCCCGCGACGACGTGGGCATGATGAGGCTGAACCGAGGTTTGCCGTGGCCGCCTCGTCGCCGGCCACGCCCTCAGTGCTCGCCAGCGGTCTGTCGCTCCTCGTACAGCGTGAAGCAGGTGAGGTTGCGGCCTGGCGATCGCGGGTCGTGAGGATGGCGTTCCCAATGCACGAGGGCGGGCATCATGACCTTGCGCCACAGGCCAGGAAACATGCACAACGCCATCAGAACCCCATAGCCGGCCGGAAGGCGCGGTGAGTCTTCCGCCAGCGCCGCACGATAGTAGGTCCGATGGCTCTCCTGGTGGTGGGCGTGATGCACGCTGAAGCTCAAGGTCATCCACGATTGCAGACGGCAATCGTCTTCCCAGCCGCAGCCCTGCGCGGCGCGTGGCCCTTGCCGGTCGTCGCCGAGGCCCCAGTGCTGCACATAGGTGAACAACTGCATGGCGAACGCCAGCCCGAATGCGGCGCCGGCATAGATCGCGATGCCGGTCCAGCCGCCGGACAGGGCGAACAGGACGCCGGTGGCGACCGCCACTGCGGTGGCGAATCGCAGGCCGACCACGTGACGACCAGCCGCGCGCCGGTTCCAGAACGCCGTGGAGGGACCGTATGCCTCCCTGCAAACACGAACCAGACGGCGTATGGAGAATCCCCAAACGGAGTCGTCGACGCGGGGCCACTCGCCGCTGGCCGTATCCCCGGCTCTCGCGTGGTGTCTCACGTGCTCGTGACCGAGAAGCGGGTAGCCGGCGATGCCGGCGATGTAGTGGCCGGCCATAGATTGGGGCGCGCTGCGTCGATGGATCAGTTCGTGGGCAACGCAGGTGGCGAACAGCGTCGTCGTCCACAGGCTCAAGCCGAGCCAGGTGGCCTGGCCGACGGAAACCGTCCGGGCGTGCGCGAGATGCCACAGCAACACGCCGACGGCGGCGGTAAGGATGAATGCGTACGCGATGGGCAGCAGCTCCAGGAAGGTCGCGATGCGTTCGCTCCATTCGTGGCTCTCGCCTGCGCGCAGCGGCCTGAACAGCGGGCGTGCGAAGGGGAGGATGAACATCACGACGGCGAAGGCCAGCCATGGCAGATCCATCGCGAGCCCCGCCACCAGCAGCACAGGCACCACGAGGAAGGCCATGTGGCCGGCGGCGGATGACAACTGCTGACTCATGCGTGCTCTCCTCAGTGACGTCAGATGAGCCCGTATTCCGCTGCAAGGTTGGCAGCCGCCTTGCGGGTCGCCACCTCGAGCTTCGCGTTGATGCGTTGGAACCGGGAATCGATGGACGCGGACGACGTGCCGAGCTCGGCGGCTATGCACTTCGAGCTCTGCCCGGCACGCTCGCGGCGCAGCAGGGCGAGTTCGTCGCTCGTAATACGGGCTTTCTGCATCAACTCCTGCTTGATGGCGCAGATCCACCATTCATGGAGCTCCATGGCCAGGCTGCGAGCGACCACCCTGAGGACGTCGAACCCATCGTCCTCGAAGAACCCCGTCGTCGAGGAGCCGAGGCACAGCACGCCGATCCTCGACACCTGTCCACACGAAGGGGCCGGGATGATGGCCGCCGAGCGCACGCCAAATCTCGCCGCGAGTTCGACGATGGCCCGCCCCTCGGACGTCTCGACGGGGATCTCGCTCGCGCGCGCCGGTTCGGAGTGGCGCAGGGCATAGCCGAGCCACGGGTCGTCCGCGTACCAGCCCGTTCGGCCGTACTCGAGACACCACACCGGATCACAGGCGAGGAGAAAGCGATAGGACTCGTGAGAAGGGTCGTCCCGGATGAAACTGCCGAAGGCCGCGGAGGTGGCGCCCATGCAGGCGGCAGCTTCCCTCATCAGGGACAGTGCCTGTGCCTCGTCCTGCGCTCCACGCACGCGCTGGATCACCGAGCACACCTGTGCGCAATAGCCGGGACTGGAGGTCAGGTCGTGCAGGGACATGCTTCTATGCGCCGCCGCCGAAGAAGACTCGTCCATCACGCTTGAGGCTGGTATAGACCAGCGGGCACTCGAACCTGATCGAGTCGGCATCACACCATCGCTCGAAACTGTCGCCGTCGGCGAACAGCGTGGACAGGACAATGCGTCGGCTGCCCATGCGACGCTGCACCCGTTCCACGAGCAGACCCGACGATGTCGGCGTCAGCCTGTATTCGATCGCGCCGTCATCGCTGTTGAGCGTGCGACAGACGGACGACGAGGAGTCCCGTACTCGGCTGCTACGGTCCATGACGCTCCCTGACTGATCCGGCCGCTCATACGGCGGCTTCACGTGATCTTCCCAACGGCAAGAGATTGGGGACGCAATTGATACGCAAACCTTGCGATGCTGTCAATCGCAATACCGCCACGCGCATGGATTTGTTCACCGGGGTCCGCAGGGGCGGGTCGCGAGGCAGGTCAGCAGGACAAGCGGACCCCTTGCGGGGTCCGCTTGCTCAAGCCGCCTCAGCGATTTCCTTCCATCCCTGGGCGGGAAGGTCCAGCAACTTTCCGCCGAGCGCTTCGAAGTCGGTCGCCCGGTCGTAGTCGAGGACTTCCTGCGAGTAGCCCGTCACCGCGTTGACCAATCCGTAGCCGGACAGGTCGCCGCCGCTGATCAGGTGTCGCAGTACACCGTTTCGCTCCTCCTCGTTCAAGAGGTACCTGGTGCCGACGACGTCGACGCTCCTGACGGGATCGCCCGAAAGAACGATACCGAGCGTTCGCCGCATCCGCTGCGCCACCTGCTTGAACGTCACCTGCGACACGGCGTCTTCGACCGCGTCGCGCACCTTGAGAAAGAACGCCTTGTCCTCGGCCTCCAGGGTGTCGTCCTTGAAGACCGTGACCGCGTCGTCCCGTGTCTCCTTGAGCCGGCCGACATGCGTCTTGCGCATGCTGTGGTCGGCGGCGATGAGACCGTTGCGGCAGATCAGCCGGTAAACGAGCGGCTGGACCGACAGACTGCCCAGGCCCACCTCCGAGTTCGTGATCACCACGCCGGCCTGGACGACATCGCCGGGCTGGATCTCCTCGCGTACCTCCGACGTGACCCACTTCAGGTACATCCTGGTCTCGGTGAGTTCCACCGAGACCGGCTGGCCTCCGGGAAGGCGCTGCAGGATCGGCAGCACATGCTCGGCGAGGTCGTAGTTGTCCAGCCGGCGATACCGATCGGACAACACGGCGCGGACGTTGCCGTCCAGCGTGCGTACCAGCCGGCGCTCGGTTTCGCTGTACAGCCACGTGTTGACGTTGCGGTCCAGCAGATCCGGCTGCTTCCCTCGCATGCGCTCGAAGTACCCGTACGGTATGCCGAGCTTCTCCGCCAGTTGGCGCTTGGCGAGATCGGTGATCCCGAACTGGGCAGCGCCATCCGTGGTCTCCACCGTCAACCTGCTTGTGCCGCCGCTGTCCGTGGCAAAGCGCATCAGAGGCGACGGAACGATCATGTCCTTCTTGGCCTTCAGCTGCCGGCTCAGTTCCTGCGCCAGGTCAGCAAGGGTTCGTCCTGTCTTCATTTCTCGATCTCCAGATGAAAGCCGGGTCGCCACAACTCCCGTCGGGGTGTGGTTCCCCGACGGGTTGTGGATGGCTCATCGAAGAGCCCGCTCAGACGCGGTTTGGCCCCGCGCCGACTTCTCCCGATCGCTATGCGGCGGCTTGGCTGGCGTGGCGCCAGCGTGCCGCGCTCTCACGGCGCTTTTCCTGCGCCGTCTTCATTCCGGCTGCTCGAGCACCGGCCCAGAGCTGCGCGTAGCTGAGTTCGAGCTCGGGTGAGACGAAGAGGTCGACCTCGACGGATCGGCCCTTCTCCCCACGCTTGAGCCGCGCTGCCAGCTCGTGACCTGCTGCCTGCTCCAGAAAGGCCTCGTCCCGTGTCACGTAGATCGCCAGCAGACCCACACCTTCGGGCACGTGGAACGAGCGAAGGTTGGCGGCGCTGAGCGTTGCCCACGCCGGAAAGCCGGTGAACACGTGAATCGC
>CAJPFZ010000287.1 GCA_905339355.1 Burkholderiaceae bacterium | reverse complement strand
TCACTTCGGTGCCAGTCGGATTGCGCCGTCCAAACGGATCACCTCGCCATTGAGCATGTCGTTGGTGACGATCTGGTGCACGAGCTTGGCGTAGTCGGCGGGCGTGCCGAGCCGGCTGGGGAAGGGGACGCCGGCCGCCAGCGCATCCTGCACGTCCTTGGGCATCGCGAACAGCATCGGTGTGCCGAAGATCCCCGGGGCAATCGTCATGTTGCGAATGCCGTTGCGCGCCAGGTCGCGGGCGATCGGCAAGGTCATGCCGACCACCCCGCCCTTGGAGGCCGAGTACGCTGCCTGCCCGATCTGGCCGTCGTAGGCGGCCACGCTGGCGGTAGAGATCAGCACGCCGCGCTCGCCGGTCGGCTCGGGGTCATTCTTCGCCATCGCAACGGCTGCGAGGCGAATCATGTTGAAGCTTCCGATCAGGTTGACCGTGATCACCTTGGAGAACAGAGCGAGCGGGTGTGCGCCGTCTTTGCCGACGGTCTTGGCGGCCGGAGCAATCCCGGCGCAGTTGACCAGCCCCATCAGCTTGCCCATCGAGGTCGCGCGCGCCACCACGGCCTGGCCATCGGCTTCCTGGCTCACATCGCACTTCACGAAGGCCGCTTTGTCATCGCCGAGTTCGGCCGCGAGCGCCTCGCCCTTGTCGGCCTGCAGGTCGGCGATGACCACCTTGCCGCCGTGTTCGACCAGCATGCGCGCCGTGCCTTCGCCGAGGCCCGATGCGCCGCCGGTGACGATGAATACCTTGCCCGCGATGTCCATGTGGTGTGCTCCGAAGAAGTGAGGTGAGGGTGTTCCGCCAATTTACGTATACGTCAATTGTCGCCGACAAAAAAGGCCGCTCCCTGAATGCGGCCTGATCGCGGCAGCGTGGTGACGAGTCAGCTCAGCGCGGCGAGCGCGCGAGCCTTGATCTCCTCGACGCTGCCGGTGCCGTTGATCTTGCGGTACTTCGGCGCCTCGGGGTCGCCGGCGGCGGCCCAACTGGAGTAGTAGGTCACGAGCGGCCGCGTCTGGCTCTGGTAGACGTCGAGCCGCTTGCGCACGGTCTCTTCCTTGTCGTCTTCGCGCTGCACCAGTTCTTCGCCCGTCACGTCGTCGCGGCCGGCCACCTTCGGGGGGTTGAACTTCAGGTGGTAGGTGCGGCCGGAGGGTGCATGCGAACGCCGTCCGCTCATGCGCTCGATGATCGCTTCATCGGGCACGTCGATCTCGAGCACGTAGTCGAGCTTGACGCCCGCCGCCTTCATCGCATCGGCTTGCGGAATGGTGCGCGGAAAGCCGTCGAACAGGAAGCCGTTGGCGCAATCGGGCTGCGCAATGCGCTCCTTGACCAGGCCGATGATGATGTCGTCGCTGACGAGCGCGCCAGAGTCCATCACTTTCTTCGCTGCCAGGCCGAGCGGTGTGCCGGCCTTGACGGCGGCGCGCAGCATGTCGCCGGTGGAGATCTGGGGGATGCCGAACTTCTGGCAGATGAATGCCGCCTGGGTGCCCTTGCCTGCGCCGGGCGCGCCCAACAGAATCAGTCTCATCGTGTTCCTCGTTTTCTTGTCTCGTGCGCACTTCCGCTAGCAAGCCGGCGCAGGCGCTGCGGGCCAGAATAGCATGCAGCTCCTGCACGAAGCTGACGTACCGCAAGCGTGGTTCACGCGAACAGGGCTCGAACGCGAGCAAGGTCTTCAGGGGTGTCCACGCCGGGGCCCGGCCGGGTCTCGCTGACGTGCACCGCAATTCGTTCGCCGTGCCACAGCACCCGCAGTTGCTCCAGCGATTCGATGCCCTCGTGTGGGCTCGGCGCGAGCAGCGGGAACCTCTTCAGAAAGCCGACCTGGTAGCCATAGACGCCGATGTGCCGCAAGGGCTTCGGAGTGCCGAGCGAGGTGACGCCGGCGGCGTAGCCGTCGCGCCACCACGGGATCGGCGCGCGCGAGAAATACAGCGCCCGGCCCACCGCGTCACAAACGAGCTTGACGACGTTCGGGTTGAGGAATTCCGCGGGGTCGTCGATCTCATGCGCGGCCGTGCTGACCACGCAATCGCGCGTGCCCGCGAGCAGCGACGCACAAGCGTCGATGAGCGATGGGTCGATGAGCGGTTCGTCGCCTTGCACATTGACGACCACCTCGTCGTCGTGCAGGCCGAGCAGCGCGCAGGCTTCGGCCAGACGATCGCTGCCGGTGGCATGGTCGGCGCGCGTCAGCAGCGCTGCAATCTGGTGTTCCCGGCACGCTTGGACGATGTCCGCGTGGTCTGCCGCGACCACCACGCGTTTCGCACCCGACAGCGCAGCGCGCTGCGCGACGCGCACGACCATCGGCAGGCCGCCGATGTCGGCCAGCGGCTTGCGCGGCAGCCGCGTCGAAGCGAGCCGCGCTGGAATCAGCACGGTGAAGCTCACTTCGGGCTGTCCACCGATGCGCTTTCGTCGAGCGAGCGAGCCTCCGATTCGAGCATCACCGGGATGCCGTCGCGCACAGGGAACGCCAGGCGATCGGCCATGCAGACCAGTTCGTTGCGCTCATGCTGCGGCGGCCGGTGGTACTCCAGCGGCCCTTTGCAGATCGGGCACACCAGCAGTTCAAGCAGTCGGGTGTCCATCGGATGTCCTTGTGGTGTGGGAAGGCAGCAGGTCGATCAGCGCCTGCTCGAAACTCGTGTCGAGCCGGAAGTCTAGCGGGGCGACCCAAACGCGCGCCCCGCCCAGGCGGCCGGGTTGCAGCTTGACGGCGTCCTTTTCGGTGATGATCACATCGGCGGCGTCTGCGGGCCACGGCAGCATGCGGAAGTCGAAGTGGTCCGGCAGGGGCAGTTCCTCGATCGACAGGCCGGCGGAGTGCAGCATGTCGAAGAACTTCGCCGGGTGCGCCATGCCGGCGGCGGCGATCAGCGGCCGCCCCGCAAGTTGCTGCAGCGCGTCGGTCGACGGCTGTGCGCCGCTCCACCAGGACGACAGCGACACCGCGCCGGCGAGGCGCCGGTGCGCGAGATGGCCGGGCAGGGCGGTCGACGGCCGGGCCGCGTTGTAGAGCACCAGCGTGCGCGGCGGTACGCGCCGCGGCAGCGGTTCGCGCAATGGGCCGGCAGGCAGCAGCCAGCCATTGCCGCCGCCACGGTCGTCGAAGACCAGCAGCTGAGCGTCGCGTGCGAGACGCAGGTGCTGCAGACCATCGTCGCTGACGATCACGTCGACGTCGGGATGCCGGCTCAGCAGCGCCTGCGCAGCGGCGACTCGATCGCGCGCCACGACCACGGGCACGCCGGTACGGATGTGCATCAGCAGGGGCTCGTCGCCTGCTTGGTCGACTGGCGTGTCCTTGCCGACGTGGACGACCAGCCCGTCATCCGATCGGCCATATCCTCTCGAGATGATCCCGGGGCGCCATCCCCGGCCTCGAAGCGCCGACAACACCGCGAGCACCGTGGGCGTCTTTCCTGCGCCGCCGGCGATCAGGTTGCCGACCACGACCACCGGCACGGGCACGCGTCGCGAACGCAACAGGCCGAGCCTGTAGAGGCTGCGCCGCAAGGCCACCACGCCGCCGTACAGCACCGCAAGCGGCAGCAGCGCGCAAGCCAGCGAGCCGCGCGACCACCATGCCTGGGCGAGTCGCTGCGGGCTGCCTGGCGTCGCCGCGGGCACGGTGTTCAGCGCGCGTCGCCCTGCGACGTCTGCGTGGCGAAGGTGAGTTTGGCGAGCCCCGCGCGTCGCGCGGCGTCCATCACGTTGATGACCGACTGGTGCGCCGCGGTGGCGTCGGCCGAGACGATGACGATGGTGTCGTCCATTCCCTTGGCAGCGGCTGACAGCTCCGCGGTCAGCAGCTCGACGCTGCGGCCGTCCACCGCCTTGCGATTGACGGCGAAGCGGCCGTCGGCCGCCACCGACACGATGATCTCGCGCGGCCGATCGCGCGACTTCTCGGCATCCGCCACCGGCAGCGTGACCTGCAGCTCGGTGAACTTCGAGTAGGTTGTCGAAAGCATCAGGAAGATGAGGATCACCAGCAGCACGTCGATGAACGGGATCAGATTGATCTCCGGCTCGTCGGGCCGCGGCTTGCGGAAGTTCATGGCCGCGCCTTCAGCCGTTGCGCGGCACGGCGAAGCGCATCAGGTGCGGCACCATGCGGTGCGCCGCCTGCTCGAGCTCCAGCGTGTAGGTGTCGACCAGGCCGCGGAAGTAGCGGTAGAACATCAGCGCGGGGATCGCGATGATGAGGCCGAAGGCGGTGTTGTACAGCGCGATGGAGATGCCGTGCGCGAGCATCACCGGGTTGCTGCCCGTGGGGCCCTGGGAGCCGAAGATCTCGATCATGCCGATGACCGTGCCGAGCAGGCCGAGCAAGGGTGCGGCCGAGGCGATCGTCCCGAGCGTGTTCAGGTAGCGTTCGAGACGATGCACCGCCGCGCGGCCGGCCGCCTCGAATGACTCGCGCAGCGCCTCGTCGCTGATGCGCGGCTCGGCGATCACGGCACGCAGCCCGCGCGCGAGCACTGCGCCGAGCACCGAGTTCTGCTCCAGCTTGTTGACCACGTCGGCGCCCGGCAGGCTGGCGCGCGTGACCGAGATGACCTCGTCGACCAAGGTGGGCGGGGCGACCTTCACCGCGCGCAGACTGGTGAACCTTTCGATGATCAGCGCCATCGCGATGACGGAGCACAGAAGCAGCGGCCAGATGGGCCATCCGGCGGCTTGTATGATCGAAAACAATACGGTCCTTTCGGCGACGCGTGGTTTTTTGGGACGCGCGATTATGGCGCGATGGATCGAGCGGGCAAGGCCCAAATCGCCTTGACTTTCAAGCAAACCACACCGCGCTGCCGACAATCCACCGCTCATGTGGATAACTTTGTGGGCAACTTGCCTCGGCCACGCGCCAAGCCACGAAAATTCAAGCTCCGGCGTGGTTTGCTTAAAACTTAGGCAGAAAGAAAGCATTGCAAATCAACGACTTGCACGATTGTGAAAGCCTCGTGACAGGCATCCTGGCCCGCCAGGCGAGGACTGGCGCGGTTGTGGAGTTCTCGGGCCGCGCCAGTGCTCGGTTTGCGCGTGATTGAGCCCGCAGCGGGCGTCGCGCCGCGCTTGGTATGGAGCGTCGCAGGACTGGTACATGCGGTGTCCGACGCGCTCGCCAGCCGCTTCGCCGTGTGCACCGTGCGGGGCGAACTGTCGGCGTTCTCGCGGGCGTCCAGCGGCCACTGCTACTTCTGCCTGAAGGACACCGACGGCGAGGCGGCGCTGATTCGCTGCGCCATGTTCAAGCGCACGGCGAGCATGCTCGACTTCGCGCCGAGGGACGGGCAACTGGTCGAGCTTCGAGGGCGGCTTGCGCTGTACGAACCGCGCGGCGAGCTGCAGTTCATCGTCGAGTCCATGCGCCCGGCGGGTGCCGGCGCCTTGTTCGAGCAGTTCTTGCGCCTGAAGGCCAAGCTCGAGGCAGAGGGTCTGTTCGATGCGCAGCGCAAGCGCGCGCTGCCGCGCCACCCGCGCCGGGTCGGCGTCGTGACGTCGCTGGGCGCGGCGGCCTTGCACGACGTGCTGACGGCGCTGCAGCGGCGAGCCCGCCACATCGAGGTGATCGTCTATCCGAGCCTCGTGCAAGGGGCCGATGCGCCTGACACGATCGTCGCCGCGCTGCAGCGCGCCAACCAGCGCGCCGAAGCCGACGTGCTGATCGTGTGCCGGGGCGGCGGGTCGCTCGAAGACCTTTGGTCCTTCAACGACGAGCGTGTCGTGCGGGCGATCGTCGGCTCCTCCATCCCGGTGGTGTGTGGCGTCGGGCACGAGACCGACGTGTCGCTCGCAGATTTTGCCGCCGACATGCGCGCGCCGACACCCACCGCCGCAGCCGAGCTGATCGCGTTGGCCACCGACGAGTGCCTGGCCGCCTTGGGGGCTCTGGGCGCCCGGCTGCAGCGCCGCGTTCGGCACCTGCTGGACTTGCAAGCGCAGCGGCTGGACGCCAGCGCGCTGCGGCTTGCCCGTCCGACTCGGTTGGTGCAGCGGCAAGGCCACATGCTCGCGATGTTGTCGCAGCGCCTGGCTGCGGCAACACGCCGCGTGATCGAGCGCCGCGGGCATCGGCTCGACGAACACGGCCGGCAACTGCAGCGAGCCAGCGACAACGCGCGGACCCAGCGGGGTTCGCGCCTGGATCTGCTTGCGGCGCGCCTGCAGGCGGTGGACCCGCGGCAGGTGCTGACGCGCGGCTACGCCTGGCTCGAGGATGCCCAGGGTGCGCCGGTGCAGTCGGCCGCGCGGCTCGCGCCAGGTCAGGCCCTGCAGGCCGTGCTCGCGGACGGTCGCGCGCGGGTGACGGTCGACGAAGTGACACCGTCTTCGCCTGCCTGACGCCATGGTGGCTCGCAGTGGCGGGGCTATGCATCTGCACCTGAAATGGCCTTCGCCATCTGCCTACAATCCGCATCCCTGCCAAGACACCAGCCCGATCCGACAACAACCATCGAAAGGACGACCATGGAACACAGCCTCCCGCCCTTGCCGTACCCGCATGACGCGTTGCAGCCCCACATGAGCCGCGAGACGCTCGAGTACCACCACGATAAGCACCACAACGCCTACGTCGTGAACCTGAACAACCTGCAAAAGGGCACCGAGTTCGAGAGCATGGGGCTCGAGGACATCGTCAAGAAGTCCTCCGGCGGCATCTACAACAACGCCGCGCAGGTCTGGAACCACACGTTCTTCTGGAGCTGCATGAAGCCGCAGGGCGGCGGCGAGCCCAAGGGTGCGCTGGCCGCGGCCATCAATGCCAAGTGGGGCAGCTACACCGCGTTCAAGGAAGCCTTCACCAAGAGCGCAGTCGGCAACTTCGGCTCCGGTTGGACCTGGCTCGTGAAGAAGGCGGACGGCGGGGTAGACATCGTCAACATGGGCGCGGCCGGCACGCCGCTGACCACCGGCGACAAAGCCCTGCTGACCATCGACGTGTGGGAGCACGCCTACTACATCGACTATCGCAACCTGCGCCCGAAATTCGTCGAGACCTTCCTGAACTCGCTCGTGAACTGGGACTTTGCCGAGAAGAACTTCGGCTGAACGGTTTGCGCGTGCCGCATGAAGAAGGCCGGTCAGCGACCAGCCTTTTTCATTGATCCGCCGGCGAAAGACGCTCAGCGCTTGAAAGGAGCGCCCTGAAGCCTTGCCCCAGGCTTGATGCCGCGCTTGGCAAACCAGCCCTGATTCATCTCCAGCACGAAGCGCACGGGCTTGGTCGAGCAGCGCGAGTCGAGGCTGAGCGGCTTCATCTCGTCGATGTTGACGATGCTGCCGTCGTCTGCGATGAACGCGATCGACAGCGGAATCAAGGTGTTCTTCATCCAGAAGCACTGGATGCCGTGGTCGTCGAAGGCGAACAGCATGCCGCTGCTGGTCGGCATGGACTGGCGGAACATCAGCCCCGTGGCTCGCTCGTCGGGTGTCTGCGCCAGTTCGGCATCGATGTTGTGGATGCCGGCATTGAGGCGGATGGAGGGCAGCTTCTGCGCCGCTTCCTGCGCGGCGCAGGCAATCGACAAGGCCAGCAAGGGCAGGGCAAACAGCGTACGCAGCAGTTTCATGGGAGCCTGGAATGACCGTGTTGCGCGCATTATCGAACCCGCGAGGATCGCGGCCGAATGCGGAGCAATCGCATCGGCGCATGCCGTGATCGGCACACCTTTCGGCATATTGCCGACCTACCTTCACGAAGTTTGATCTTTGTCTTCCTGCGGGCCTGGAGGCCGTGCCACAACGCAGGGTCGCGAAAGGCGGTTGACAGCTTGCTGTCCTAGAATCTGCCGCTCAGTATCGATCCCCTCAAACGCGTTCAACCGGACCGGACCCATCCGCGGAGCCTTACCCACATGTACCAGCACATCAAGGTGCCCGAAGGCGGGCAGAAGATCTCTGTCAACGCCGACTTCTCGATCAACGTCCCCGACCAGCCCATCATTCCCTACATCGAGGGCGACGGCACCGGCTTCGACATCACGCCGGTGATGATCAAGGTGGTGGATGCCGCGGTCGAGAAGGCCTACGGTGGCAAGAAGAAGATCCACTGGATGGAGGTATACGCCGGCGAGAAGTCGACCAAGGTCTATGGCCCGGACGTCTGGCTTCCCGAGGAGACCCTCCAGGTGCTGCGCGAGTACGTGGTCTCGATCAAGGGGCCGCTCACGACCCCGGTGGGCGGCGGCATCCGCTCTCTCAACGTGGCGCTGCGCCAGGAACTCGACCTCTATGTCTGCCTGCGCCCGATCCAGTACTTCGACGGCGTGCCCTCGCCGGTGAAGGAGCCGCACAAGACCAACATGGTCATCTTCCGCGAGAACTCGGAAGACATCTACGCCGGCATCGAGTTCGAAGCCGAGAGCGACAAGGCCAAGAAGCTGATCAAGATCCTGCAGGACGAGTTCGGCGTCAAGAAGATCCGCTTCCCGAACACCTCCGGCATCGGCATCAAGCCCGTGTCGCGCGAAGGCACCGAGCGGCTCGTGCGCAAGGCAATCCAGTACGCCATCGACAACGACAAGCCCAGCGTGACCATCGTGCACAAGGGCAACATCATGAAGTTCACCGAAGGTGGCTTCCGTGACTGGGCCTACGGTCTTGCGCAGAAGGAGTTCGGCGCCGAACTGATCGACGGCGGACCGTGGTGCAAGTTCAAGAACCCGAAAACCGGCAAGGAAATCGTGGTGAAGGATTCGATCGCCGACGCCTTCCTGCAGCAGATTCTTCTGCGCCCGGCCGAATACTCGGTGATCGCCACGCTGAACCTGAATGGCGACTACGTCTCCGATGCGCTGGCCGCGCAGGTCGGCGGCATCGGCATCGCTCCGGGCGCGAACCTGTCGGACTCGGTGGCGATGTTCGAGGCGACCCACGGCACCGCGCCCAAGTACGCCGGCAAGGATTACGTCAATCCCGGCTCGGAGATCCTCTCGGCCGAGATGATGCTGCGCCACCTGGGCTGGACCAAGGCCGCCGACCTGATCATCAGCTCGATGGAAAAGGCGATCCTCTCGAAGAAGGTCACCTACGACTTCGCCCGGCTGATGGAGGGCGCGACCCAGGTGTCGTGCTCGGGCTTCGGCCAGGTGATGATCGAGAACATGTGATCCCTGCCGCGCCGCAGCATTCGCGCGGCGCGGAAAGCACAAAAAGCCCGCCGTGAGGCGGGCTTTGTTCTTGGGTCAGGCGCGCAACAAGCGCGGAGTCAGCTCGCGACGGCTTGCGCGCCGACCGAGGGCTGCGAGCGCGCGGCGGTGCCCGCAGCGGGCGCTGCGCCCGCCTCGACCGGGCAGATGTTCTGCGCCAGCTGGCCCTTGGGGCCCTGCACCAGCTCGTAGCTGACCTTGCCGCCTTGCTTCAGCGTCCGGAAACCATCCATCTGGATTGCCGAAAAATGGGCGAATACGTCCTCGCCTCCCCCTTCCGGCTCGATGAACCCGAAGCCTTTGGCGTCGTTGAACCACTTGACTGTCCCGAGGGCCATACCCCACCTCCTGTTGTTTTCAGCGCGGATTCTGGGCGGGGGCGCCCGGCGCTGTCAATAAGCGGCTGGACGACCGGTTTGGCCCCGTGACCGGGGGAACGCGGAAGCGGCGCCGGTACTCGAAGCGGGGCGCTCGCAGGCGGGAATAGCACGACGCACGTGACGCATTTCCGGGCTTGTCGTTTGCACCATGGGCTCAATATGCCAAGCTTGCTACTGCAGATCGTCAACTCGATAGAATGAATCCATGCCCGTGGAGCCTCCTTCACCGCCAGCTGTTCCGCCAAGCGGCGTCCCTGGGCCCGAGCAGGGCGATGGGTCCGTCGTGGTCGAGCGCCAGCCGGCCAAGGTGGTGCCTCCGCCGATGTACCAGGTGGTCATGCTCAACGATGACTACACGCCGATGGAGTTCGTCGTGATGGTCCTGCAGGAGTATTTCAAACGCGACCTCGAAACCGCGACCCAGATCATGTTGAAGATTCACCATGAGGGTCGGGGTGTGTGCGGCGTCTATTCAAAAGATGTCGCCGCCACCAAGGTTGAGCTGGTGCTGGCCGCCGCACGTCGTGGCGGCCACCCGTTGCAATGCATTATGGAGGCCGCATGATTGCGCAAGAGTTAGAAGTCAGCTTGCACATGGCGTTCGTCGAAGCGCGCCAGCAGCGACATGAATTCATCACCGTCGAGCACCTCCTGATGGCGCTGCTCGACAATCCTTCGGCGGCCGAAGTGTTGCGGGCGTGCTCCGCCAACATCGATGACCTGCGCAAGAGCCTGCTGCAGTTCATCAAGGAGAACACCCCTACCGTGGGCGGCTCCGACGAGGTCGACACGCAGCCGACGCTCGGTTTCCAGCGCGTGATCCAGCGCGCGATCATGCACGTGCAGTCCACCGGCAGCGGCAAGAAGGAAGTCACCGGTGCCAACGTTCTGGTGGCGATCTTCGGCGAGAAGGATTCCCACGCCGTGTACTACTTGCACCAGCAAGGCGTCACCCGGCTGGACGTGGTGAACTTCATCGCCCACGGCATCAAGAAGTCCGATCCGCCGGAGCCGGCGAAGTCGCAGGACGGTGCAGGCGCCGAGAACGAGAAGGAAGAGGGCGAAGGCAAGGGCTCGCCGCTCGACCAGTTCACCCAGAACCTGAACCAGATGGCGCGCGACGGCAAGATCGATCCGCTGATCGGCCGCGAGCTCGAGGTCGAGCGCGTGATCCAGATCCTGTGCCGCCGGCGCAAGAACACCCCGCTGCTGGTCGGCGAGGCCGGTGTGGGCAAGACGGCAATCGCCGAGGGCCTGGCCTGGCGCATCACTCAGGGCGAGGTGCCCGAGGTGCTGGCCAACGCCACCGTCTACGCACTCGACATGGGCGCGCTGCTGGCCGGCACCAAGTACCGCGGCGACTTCGAGCAGCGCCTCAAAGGTGTGCTCAAGCAGCTGAAGGACCAGCCGAATTCCGTGCTATTCATCGACGAGATCCATACGCTGATCGGTGCGGGCGCGGCCTCGGGCGGCACGCTGGACGCGAGCAACCTGCTCAAGCCCGCGCTCAGCTCGGGCACGATGAAATGCATCGGCGCGACCACGTTCACCGAGTACCGCGGCATCTTCGAGAAGGACGCGGCGCTGTCACGGCGCTTCCAGAAGATCGACGTGGTCGAGCCCTCGGTCGAGCAGACCATCGAAATCTTGAAGGGCTTGAAGTCTCGCTTCGAAGAACACCACAGCGTGAAGTACGCGATCGGTGCGCTGCAGGCGGCGGCCGAGCTGTCGGCCAAGTTCATCAACGACCGGCACCTGCCCGACAAGGCGATCGACGTCATCGATGAAGCGGGCGCCGCGCAGCGCATCCTGCCGAAGAACAAGCAGAAGAAGACCATCACCCGCCTCGAGGTCGAGGAGATCGTCGCCAAGATCGCACGCATCCCGCCGGCCTCGGTGTCGAGCGACGACCGCTCCAAGCTCAAGAGCCTGGACCGCGACCTGAACAGCGTCGTGTTCGGCCAGGAGCCTGCAGTCGAGGCGCTCGCGTCGGCGATCAAGATGGCCCGCTCGGGCCTCGGCAAACCGGACAAGCCGGTCGGCTCCTTCCTCTTCTCCGGCCCCACGGGCGTGGGCAAGACCGAGGTCGCGCGCCAGCTCGCCTACATCCTCGGCATCGAGCTGATCCGCTTCGACATGTCGGAGTACATGGAGCGCCATGCGGTGAGCCGCCTGATCGGCGCGCCTCCGGGGTATGTCGGCTTCGACCAGGGCGGGCTGCTGACCGAGGCGATCACGAAGAAGCCGCACGCCGTGCTGCTGCTCGACGAGATCGAGAAGGCGCACCCGGACGTCTTCAACGTGCTGCTGCAGGTCATGGACCACGGCACG
>CAJPFZ010000286.1 GCA_905339355.1 Burkholderiaceae bacterium | reverse complement strand
ACTGAGGATGGAATCTCCCCCCAGTTCTAAGAAGTTATCGTGAACGCCGATCGGTTCGCGGCGGAGGACCTCGGCCCAGAGGTCGGCCAGGATTTTTTCCTGGGGCGTCCGCGGCGGGACGAAGGCATGGTCGAGGGCCGGGCGCACAACCTCCGGGGCGGGCAGGGCCTTGCGGTCGAGTTTGCCATTGGGTGACAAGGGCCAGGCTGGCACGGCGACGAAAGCGGCGGGCAGCATGTATTCAGGCAACTTGGCTTGCAAGAAACGGCGCAGGTCACTCACGGTGGGCGCGGCTTCGGGGTGAGGCACGAGATAGGCCACCAAACGTTTGCCGGCCTCACCCTCACGCGCCAACACCAGGGCATCCTGGACGTGAGGATGCTCGCGCAGGGCGGCCTCCACCTCACCCAGCTCGATGCGAAAGCCGCGGATCTTGACCTGGAAATCGGCGCGGCCGAGGAAGTCCACACTGCCGTCGGGCAGATAGCGTGCCAGGTCGCCGGTGCGATAGAGGCGAGTGCCTAGTTCGGTGCTGAAGGGATTGGGGAGGAACCTCTCGGCGGTCAAGGCGGGGCGCAGATGATAACCGCGGCCGACGCCCACCCCAGCCAGATACAATTCGCCGGGCGCGCCGACGGGCACAGGCTCCAGATGGGCATCGAGGATGTAGAGTTGGGTATTGGCGATGGGCCGTCCGATCGGCACGAGGCCCGCAGCGTTGTGGGGCTGACAAGTCCAATGCGTCACATCCACGGCGGCCTCCGTGGGGCCATACAGATTGTGCAGGGCCGCGGACAGCCGTGAGAAGAAGCGCTCTTGCAAGGCGAAAGGCAAGGCCTCGCCGCTGCACATGACCTGCCGCAGGCTGTGACACCGCGCGATGTCCGGCTCAGTCAAGAACACCTGCAACATGGAAGGCACAAAGTGCAAGGTCGTCACATGCGCTTGTTCGATCAAGTCGATCAGATAGCGACTGTCCTTGTGACCTTCGGGGCGCGCGAGCACCAAGCGAGCGCCTGCCAGCAAGGGCCAGAAGAACTCCCAGACCGAGACGTCGAAACTGAACGGCGTCTTCTGCAGCACGACGTCGGCGGGCGTCAACTGATAGGCTGTCTGCATCCAGAGCAAGCGATTGACGATACCGCGGTGCGTGTTCAAGGCGCCCTTGGGCAGGCCGGTTGAGCCGGAGGTGTAGATCATGTAAGCCAGATTCTCAGGACGCAGGTGGTAGGCCAGAGGCTCCTCGCGTTCCTGGGCGATGCGCTCCCAGTCGCGGTCCAAGCACAGGATGTGTGTGCTGGCAGGCGGCACCTGTTCGGCGAAGCGGGCTTGAGTCAACAGCACGGCGGCATGGGCATCCGCGAGCATGTAGGCCAGCCGCTCGGGCGGGTAGGTGGGATCGAGGGGCACATACGCGCCGCCAGCCTTGACGATGGCATACAACGCGATGACCATCTCCAGGGAACGTTCCAGGCACACGCCAACCAAGACTTCCGGGCCGACGCCGAGCCGCTGCAAGTGGTGGGCCAGTTGTGTGGCGCGGCGCTGGAGTTCGGCGTAGGTCAGGTGTTGGTCCTCGAAGAGGAGGGCGATGGTCTCGGGGGAGCCGGTGGCCCGGGCGTCGAACAGCGCGGGCAGAGGCTGCTCGAGGTCGTAAGCGGTGTGAGTGGCGTTCCAGGTGGTCACGAGTTGTTGGCGCTCGGCGGTCGAGAGCAAGGCCGCTGCGGTGTAGGGCTGGTGGGGGTGCTCGGCCATCGCCGTCAAGGTTCGTGCGTAATACCCCCCCAACGCCGCCACTTGCGC
>CAJPFZ010000285.1 GCA_905339355.1 Burkholderiaceae bacterium | reverse complement strand
GAGGAACAGCAACCGGCGATCGTGTGCGTTCAGCGGAGGTTCAGCCGGTGACCGGCGCACCCAGCCGGCCATCGCCACGGCGGCGATGCCGAAACGCAGCCAGGCGAGCAGGAATACCGGGAAGACCAGCACCAGCAGCTTGGACAGGCCGACATAGCTGCCGACCAGCGCCATGGAGGCGCCCAGACACAGGTATGAAAGCCAAGGGGTGTGGTGCTCGGGCGGGGAACTCATTCGGCGGGGCAAAGCCGCGATCATGCCGCAGCTGCTGTGCCGCCCACCAGTGACGTCCTTGAGGGGTCGCCGGCCGACCGGCCGGCAGGTGATTCATGCTGGAGCCCCCTCTCGGAGGGGGCTTGGGGGAGCCGTACGCTCAGCGCTTGCGCTAGGCGTCTGCCTCGCAGACGCCTAGCGGTTGGTGAACATCCAGATGAGCCGCTGCAGGTAGGACGAGCGGGTCGGCACGATGGTCGGCAGGCGCGACGGGCTGCGCATGCGCTGGGTGCGACGGGCGGCGCCAGCCCAGCGGCCGAAGATGGATTGCGACGGTTCGATGACGTAGCGCACGGTGAACTCCTCGTGGCCGTGAATCGGCTTCAGGCGAGCGAACAACCTCGCTCGTGAAGCATTTCAAACCGTCGTGCAGAAAACGTCGATCCCGCCTTCAGGGGGTATGTCGACGGCGAACAACGTTGCTCGCAGCGCGTCAGCCCCGGTTCAGGAATCGATGCGGATCCAGGTCGTCTTCAACTCGGTGACCTTGTCGAAGGCATGCAGCGACTTGTCGCGCCCGTTGCCGCTTTGTTTGTAGCCACCAAAGGGCACGGTGATGTCGTCTTCGTCGTACTGGTTGACGTGCACCGTGCCGGCACGCAGCGCGCGCGCCACGCGGTGGGCGCGGTCGATCTGGTGGCTCCAGACGCTCGCCTGCAGGCCATAGGGGCTGTCGTTAGCGAGACGCACGGCCTCTTCCTCGGTCTTGAATCGGATCACCGACAGCACCGGGCCGAAGATCTCCTCGCGGGCGATTCGCATCGCGTTGCTGACGCCGTCGAACACCGTCGGCTCGACGAAGAAGCCGCCGCTGTCCTCGCGCACCTGGCGGCCACCGGCCACGAGCCGGGCGCCTTCGTCGCGGCCGGCGCCGATGTAGCCCAGCACGGTGTTCATCTGGGTGCCGTCGACGATCGCTCCCATTTCTGCGCTGCCCGACAACGGATCGCCCGGCTGGTACTTGGGCGCCTCGTCGGAGACGATCTGCACGAACTCGTCGGCGATGCGCTCGTGCACGAACACCCGGGAGGGGGCGTTGCAGCTCTCGCCCTGGTTGAAGAACATGCTGCCGGCCACCGTGCGGGCGGCACGCGGTACGTCGGCGAAATCATCGAACACGATGAAGGCCGACTTGCCGCCCAGTTCGTTGTAGACGCGCTTCAGGTTGCTGCGGCCGGCGTATTCGAGCATCTTGCGGCCCACCCGGGTGGAGCCGGTGAAACCGATCGCGTCGACGTCCATGTGCAAGGCAAGCGCCTCGCCGGCCTCGTGGCCGTATCCCGGCACGACGTTGAAGACCCCTTCAGGCAAGCCGGCCTCGATGGCGATCTCGGCCAGCCGCAGCGCCGTCAGCGGCGACTTCTCGCTCGGCTTGAGGACCACGCTGTTGCCGGCGGCCAGCGCCGGTCCGAGCTTCCACGCGGCCATGATCATCGGGTAGTTCCAGGGCACGACCACCCCGATCACGCCCATCGGCTCGCGCGTGATCAGCGCGAGCGCGCTGCGCGGCGCCGGCGCGATCTCGTCGTAGACCTTGTCGACGGCCTCGGCGTACCAGGCGATCGTGCGGGCGCAGGACGGGACGTCGACCGACAGGCTGTATTGCACCGGCTTGCCCATGTCCAGCGTTTCCAGCAGGGCGAGTTCTTCCTTGGCGGCGAGGATCTTCTCGGAGAAGCGCTGCAGCACGCGCTTGCGCTGGGCCGGCGACTTGTGCGCCCAGCGGCCGTCGTCGAAGGCGCGCCGCGCCGACGCGACGGCGGCATCGATGTCGGGCGTGCGGCCGCGGGCCACGGTGGTCAGCACGCGGCCGTCGATCGGCGAGACGCAGTCGAAAGTCTCGCCCTCGTGTGCGGCGGTGCGCCGGCCGTCGATGACGGCGCGTCCGTCGAAGCTCATCGTCTTGGCACGGCCGTGCCAGTCGTTGGCGTTGGAGCTCATGGGACCGTCCTTTCCGCAAGACACACGTCATCCCGGCGAACGCCGGGATCCACAGCGCACGTCAGCGAGCAGTCGATGGCTGGATCCCGGCTTGCGCCGGGATGACGGTGGTCGCGCAAGGCCGTCTTCACAACCACCCCCGGCGCTTCACATCCGCCAGCGTCAGATCCAGACACTGGCGGATCAGCGCCACCATCTCGTCGATCTGCGCCGTCGTCATGACGAGCGGCGGGGCGACGATCATGCGGTCGCCCACGGCACGCATCACGAGGCCGTTGCCGAAACAGTGCCCGCGGCACACCATGCCGGCCTCGAGCAAGGGGTCGAACACCTCGCCGCTCGCCTTGTTGCGCACGAGCTGCAGCGCGCCCATCATTCCGCAGGTCTGCGCCTCGCCCACCAGCGGATGCTCGGCCAGCGACTCGAACTGGCGCGCGAGGTAGGGGCCGAGTTCGGTGCGCACTCGCTCGACCAGCCCTTCGCGCTGGATCAGGCGGATGTTCGCGATGGCCACCGCACAGGCCACCGGATGGCCGCTGTACGTGTAGCCGTGGTGGAACTCGCCTCCCTGGTCGATCAGCACCTTGGCGACACGCTCGCCCACCATCACGCCGCCGAGCGGGATGTAGCCCGAGGTCACGCCCTTGGCGAAGGTCATCAGGTCAGGCCGGTAACCGAATGTCTCGCAGCCGAACCAGCGGCCGGTGCGCCCGAAGCCGCAGATCACCTCGTCGGACACGAGCAGGATGCCGTGCTCGTCGCAGATGCGCTGGATCTCCGGCCAGTAGGTGTCGGGCGGCACCACCACGCCGCCGGCACCTTGCACCGGTTCGCCGATGAAGGCGGCCACCTTGTCGGCGCCGATCTCGATGATCTTGTCTTCGAGCCACTTCGCGGCCTTGAGCCCGAAGTCGTCGCGGCTCATCGCCTGGCCATGCGTGAACCAGCAGGGCTGTTCGATGTGCACGATGTCGGGGATGGGCAAGCCGCCCTGCGCGTGCATGCCTTGCATGCCGCCGAGCGACGCGCCGGCCATCGTCGAGCCATGGTAGGCATTGCGCCGGCTGATGATCACCTGCCGCCCTGGCTGGCCCAGCACGTCCCAGTAGCGGCGCACCATGCGCACGATGGTGTCGTTGCCCTCCGAGCCCGAGCCGCTGAAGAAGACATGCTTGAACTGCGGCGGCGTCACCTCGGCCAGCAGTTCGGACAACTCGATCGCCGGCGGCGTGGTGGTCTGGAAGAACGAGTTGTAGAAGGGCAGGCGCTTGAGCTGTTCGGTGGCCGCATCGATCAGCGCCTGCTGGCCGTAGCCGACGTTGACGCACCACAGGCCCGACATCGCGTCGAGCAGGCGCTGGCCCTCGCTGTCCCAGACGTAGATGTTGTCGCCGCGCACGATCACCCGCGTGCCCTTGGCGGCCAGCGACTTGAAGTCGGTGAACGGGTGCAAATGGTGCGCCGAGTCGGCGGCCTGCCAGTCGTTGGTGCTGCGTTCGGTTCTTTTCATGGTCGCGTCTCTCAACGTTTCAGACGTGCAGCAGCAGATGCTCGCGCTCCCACGGCGAGATGACCTTCATGAATTCCTCGTACTCGATCTCCTTCACCTCAGAGTAGACGGTGATGAACTCCTTGCCGAGCACGTCGTGCAGGTCCTTTTCGTCCGACAGCCAGCTGAGCGCCTCGCTCAGCGAACGCGGGAGCTGGTATGCCGACAGGTAGGCGTCGCCGGTGCATTCGGGGAAGGGGTCGATGCGGTTCTTCATGCCGAGATAGCCGCAGGCGAGGGTGGCCGCCAGCGCCACATACGGGTTGGCGTCGGCGCCGATCACGCGGTTCTCGATGCGCCTCGCTGCGGCAGACGCCACCGGCGAGCGGATGCCCACCGTGCGGTTGTCGGTGCCCCACTGGATGTTGATCGGCGCGGCGGTCGAGCGGGTGAGGCGCCGGTAGGAATTGACGTAAGGCGCGAAGAGCGCCATCGCCGCCGGCGTGTACTTCTGCAGTCCGCCGATGTACCAGTAGAACTCCTTCGACGGCGAGCCGTCCTCGTTGCTGAAGATGTTCTTGCCGGTCATCTTGCTGAGGATGCTCTGGTGCACGTGCATCGCGCTGCCGGGCTCGTTGGCCATCGGCTTGGCCATGAAGGTGGCGAACATCTCGTGGCGCAGCGCCGCCTCGCGGATCGTGCGCTTGAAGAAGAAGACTTCGTCGGCGATGCCCAGCGGGTGCGCGTGGAAGAAGTTGATCTCCATCTGCCCGGCGCCCACCTCGTGGATCAGCGTGTCGACGTTCAGCTCCATCTGCTCGCAATAGGCGTAGATGTCTTCGAACAGCGGGTCGAACTCGTTCACCGCGTCGATCGAATAGGCCTGGCGCGACGTTTCGGCCCGGCCGCTGCGCCCCTTGGGCGGGCGCAGCGGCGTGTTCGGATCGGTGTTGCGCTCGACCAGGTAGAACTCGAGCTCGGGAGCGACCACCGGATCCCAGCCTTCGGCCGCATAGAGCGCGCAGATGCGCTTGAGCACCGACCGCGGCGCGTACGGAATGATGTTGCCTTCGCGGTCGAAGCAGTCGTGCAGCACCTGCGCCGTCGGGTCGGTAGCCCAGGGCACGATGCGCACCGTGCTGGGATCGGGCCTGAGGTGCATGTCGCGGTCGGTGGCGTGGATGACGTCGTAGTACGGCCCCTCCTCGGGGAATTCGCCCGTGACACCGATCGCGACGATCGCCTCCGGCAACCGCATGCCGCGATCCTCGGTGAACTTTTCGCGCGGCAGGATCTTGCCGCGTGCCACGCCCGTGAGGTCGGGCACGAGGCACTCGATCTCGGTCACGCGGCGCTCGTTGAGCCACTGTTCCAGTTCGCTGAATGTGAAGTTCTCTCGGACCACCATAAGTCACCTGTCGGTTTCGGCGCCGCCTTGGGCAGCAACGTCTAGCGC
Organism: Burkholderiaceae bacterium; assembly: GCA_905339355.1. Taxonomy (GTDB): domain Bacteria; phylum Pseudomonadota; class Gammaproteobacteria; order Burkholderiales; family Burkholderiaceae_C; genus Albitalea. Next base: position 2,009 of record CAJPFZ010000285.1, on the reverse strand, counting down.
TCGGATCGGGGGCAGGCGTGCCGCTATCGGTCCGGCTCCGGTCCCGCTCGGTGACGGTCGCGGTAGGCTCGGCAGGCGTCGCCGAAGGCGGTGAACAGCCGCACCGACACCGGGTTGCTGGCAGCCCGCCATTCCGGATGCCATTGCACGCAAAGGTTGAAGGCAGGCGCCGCTTCGACCGAGAAGGCTTCGACCAGGCCGTCGGGGGCGCGCGCTTCGATACGCAGTCCAGGCGCCAGGCGTTTGACACCCTGGCCATGCACCGAATTCACCTTGATGGGGCCGCCGCCGAGCACTGTATGCAGCAGGCCGCCTGGCATCACGTCCACTGGGTGCGCCTCGCCGTAGGTGACCTCGGGCTCCGCATCGGTCGCCCCGCGGTGGTCGTGCTGGCCGGGCACCTCGTGCACGGCCTGATACAGGCTGCCGCCGAGCGCGACGTTGGTTTCCTGGAAGCCGCGGCAGATGGCGAACAGCGGAATGCCGCGCGCGAGCAGCCGCGGGATCAGCGGCAGGGTCCAGCTGTCGCGGTCAGGGTCGAGGGGCAGGGCGGCGTCATGCACGTCCTCGCCGAAATGCACCGGGTGCACGTTCGACGGCGAGCCGGTCAGCAGCATGCCGTCGGCCACGTCGAGCAGGTCATCGATCTCGTCAGGGGCCATCGCCGGCACCACCAGCGGCAGACAGCCTGCCAGGCGCACGGCTTCGGCGTATTTCTTTCCGGCGATGTGGAAAGGATAGTGCCCCAACACGCGGTTGCAGGATGGGATCAGTACGACAGGTTTGCGCTTCATGAGGCCCAAGGCTGCCGAAGGCCGCCCGCGCAGAGCTTTGTTTATGCCTTCGGTATGGCAAGGAGTGTGCCCATGGCGGGCGCAATGTCAACGCGAACCCCGGCAAAGAAGGGGTCACAGCAGATCGCGCAAGCGGTAATACGCCATGCCGGCTACCAGCGCCGGCATGCGCAACAGCCGGCCGCCTGGAAAGGCACGGTGACGGATGCGTGCAAAGGTGTCGAAGCGTTCCGAGTGGCCATGCATCGCCTCGGCCACGACCCTGCCTGCCAGACCCGTCAAGGCGAGCCCATGGCCGGAGAAGCCCTGCAGGTAGTAGACGTTCGCCAAGCCCGGTCGGCGGGCGTCGTCGACCACCGTCGACAGCCGCCCGAAATCGGGCGCCCGGTTCATCGTGATGTCGACGAAGCCGCCCCACGCGTAGTCGATGCGCGTGCCTTCGAGTTGCGGGAATGTCGCCGCCATGCGCCGCTGCATGCTGGCCTCGAGGTTGCGCGGGGTGGCAGTGCTGTAGCTGATGCGCCCGCCGAAGAGCATGCGGTGATCGGGCGTGGTGCGAAAGTAGTCGAGCACGAAGTTGGTGTCGCTCACCGCCGCCTGCGAGGGGATCAGCGAGTGCGCCAGCGCGGGTGCGAGCGGCTCTGACGCCACCATGTAGGTACCCACCGGCATGATGCGCGCGTCGAGTGCCGGCACGATGCCGTGCAAGTAGACATTGCCTGCGAGGAGCACCTTCCGGGCGCGCACTTCTCCCTGCGCCGTGCGCAGACGCGGCTCGTCGCGCCGCGTGGCATCGAGCTGCGTGACCGCTGAGTGCTCGTGCACCTGCACGCCCAGCTGGGCCGCCGCGCGCGCGAGACCCAGGCTGTACGCGAGCGGGTGCAGGTGGCCTCCGCGCGGATCGTGCACGGCGCTGTGAAAGCGCGGGCTGTCGATCCAGCGCGGCAGCTCGCTCGGCGCGATCCATTCGGACTCGAAACCGTAGGCACGCGCCATGTCGTCGTGCCAGCGGCGCAGCTCACGCGCCTTCTTCGCGGTCACCGCCACCGCCAGATAGCCCGGTTGCCAGTCGCAGTCGATGCCGAAACGTTCGCGGCGGGCGCGGATGATGTCGACTCCCTCCAGCGTCATCGCCCAGATGCGCCGCGCATCGTCCAGGCCAACGAGCGCCTCGAGCGCCGCCTGATCGCAGGCGAGGCCGGCGATCACCTGGCC
>CAJPFZ010000284.1 GCA_905339355.1 Burkholderiaceae bacterium | reverse complement strand
GAAGCCGCCCGAATTGATCCAGATCACAGACGGATGGGGGCGGGATCCGTAGAGTCCAGCGAACTTCGCGGAGATGTCGATTGATTCCCCCTGATTTGCAGTCGTTGCTCAAGCGCAGCGGGCTGGCCCCCTTGCGTCTCGCCGAGCGCACCCTCCTGCCAATCGTGCAAGGCGGCATGGGCATTGGCGTGTCGGCGCATCGCCTCGCGGGCGCCGTGGCGGCACAGGGCGGCGTCGGCACCCTGAGTTCGGTCGACCTGCGTCGGCATCACCCCGATCTGATGGAGCGCACACGCGGGCTCGGCGTCGGGCCCGGCGTGAAGCAGCTGATCGACGCGGCCAACCTCGAAGCGCTGAGCCGCGAGGTGGAGGCCGCCAGGCGCCTGGCCGACGGCTTCGGCCTGCTGGCGATGAACATCATGCGCGCCGTCAGCGATTACGCCGCCTATGTCAGGCGCTCGCTTGAAGCCGGCATCGACGCCATCGTCGTCGGCGCGGGGCTGCCGCTGGACCTGCCTGAACTGGCGAGCGACCACCCGAAGGTGGCGCTGGTGCCCATCCTCTCCGACTCGCGCGGCGTGCAGCTCGTGGTACGCAAGTGGGAGCGCAAGAAGCGCATGCCCGACGCGATCGTGCTGGAGCATCCCGGCCTCGCGGGCGGCCACCTCGGCGCGGCCCGCGTCGAAGACCTGCACGACCCGCGCTTCGACTTCGAGCGCTGCATTCCCGAAACCGTCGCGGTGCTGAGAGCGGCCGGGCTCGAGGGCCGCACACCGATCATTGCCGCAGGCGGCATCCGCACGATCGACGACATCCGCCGCGTGCATGCGCTCGGCGCGTCGGCCGTGCAGCTCGGCACGCCGTTCGCGGTAACCATCGAGGGCGATGCGCATCCCGAGTTCAAGCGTGTGCTGGCCGAGGCGCGCGAAGAAGACAAGGTCGAGTTCACCAGCGTGGCGGGCCTGCCCGCGCGCGCCGTCGCCACCCCCTGGCTCAAGGCCTACCTGAAGGCCGAACCACGGCTGCAGGCAGTGGCGCACGTGAAGGCGCGCTGCACCAAGGTCTTCGATTGCCTCGCGCAATGCGGGCTGCGAGACGGCAAGGTCGGCTGGGGGCAGTTCTGCATCGACCAGCAACTGGCCGCCGCGCTGCTCGGCGACGTGAAGCGCGGCCTCTTCTTCACCGGGCGCGGCGCCCTGCCCTTCGGTACGCAGATCCGCAGCGTGCATGACCTGATCGCGAAGCTGCTGGGCGCGGACGTGCCCATGGAAGCCGTGGCGGGGTGACGAAGTGAAACCACGCCGGCGCAGCATTCCAGCGCCCGTCGTCCTGTCGAACGCCGGCATCCGGGCCGGCGCCCCATCATGACCGGCTGGCGCTTCGCCTGGCTGTACGCGGCGCCGCACCGCCTCGCCTTTGCGGCCGGCGCCTTGATGCTCGGTGCGAGCGCGCTCTGGTGGGCCGCGGCGATGCTCGCGCAGACCGGCGGACACGCAATGCACTTCGGGCTTCCCACGTTCCAGGCCCACGGCTTGGTGATGGCGCTCGGGTTCATGCCCTTCTTCTTCGCCGGCTTCCTCTTCACCGCGGGGCCGAAGTGGCTGCAGCACCCGCCGGTGTCCGCGCGCAGGCTGGTAGCACCGGTGTTCGCCAAGCTCGCCGGCTGGGCGGTGTTCCTGCTCGGCGTGCATGGCCCCGACCCCGCGTTCGGCGCGGTGATGGGCGGCTTGGGCCTGGCTGCGGTCGCCTTCGCCTGGACGCAGCTGTGGTGGTCCTTCGTGACGCTGCTGCGCACCAGCGCGGCGAGCGATCGCACCCATGCCAAGGTCATTGCCGTCGCCGGCGGCATCGGCGCGCTTTGCATGTGGAGCGCCGCCGCCGGCATCGCGCTGCAGGATTTCGTGATCGTGCGCGCCGCGGTGCAGGCGGCCTTGTGGCTCTTCATCGGCGTCATCTATGCCGCCGTGTCGCACCGCATGATTCCCTTCTTCAGCGCCGCGGCGCTGCCGGTGCTCGACGCCTGGCGCCCGCTGTGGTTGCTCTGGTCGCTGGTCGGCCTGCTCGTCGCCGAAGGCGTGATCGCCGTGAGCGACACGGTGTTCGGCGGCTTGCCCTCGCTGCTGCAGGCCGGCCGCGGCGTGGTGGAGCTTGCGTGCGGCATGGCCTTGATGGTGCTCGCGGTACGGTGGGGCCTGGTGCAAAGCCTGCGCATCCGGCTGCTCGCGATGCTGCACCTCGGCTTCGTCTGGCTCGGCCTCGCGTTCGTTCTCTCCGGCGTGTCGCACGCCTTCTCCGCCGCCAGTGGCGGCGCGCTCAACCTCGGCGTCGCGCCGCTGCACGCCTACACGATGGGCTTCCTCGGCTCGACGCTGCTCGCGATGGCCACCCGCGTGAGCTGCGGTCACGGCGGTCGCACATTGACCGCCGACGACATCGTCTGGCGGCTGTTCTGGGTGCTGCAGGCCGCCGTGGCGGCACGCGTGGTGGCGGGCATGATGAGCGCCACCGGCATCGAAGGCGCCATGCCGGTGATTGCCGCCGCCGCCGTCGGCTGGGGCGCCGT
>CAJPFZ010000283.1 GCA_905339355.1 Burkholderiaceae bacterium | reverse complement strand
CACATGCTCCTCATGCGGCTCATGCACAAGTACAACGAGAACAAGGGTCTTTACGAGAACCTCCGCAGGATATACTACGACACCATCCACGCCTTCGCGGCCTCCATCGACGCGAAGGACTCGTACACGAGGGGCCATTCGCACAGGGTCTCGGCCTACAGCGCGGTGTTAGCCCGGGAGATGGGCTGGGCGAACGAAGACGTCGAGGGCATAAGGATAGCGGGGCTCCTCCACGACATCGGCAAGATAGCCGTCGACAAGACCATCATAAACAAGGCGAGCCCGCTTACCAGCTATGAGTGCAGGGAGCTCAATTCACACCCGGTCGTGGGCTACGAGATACTCTCCAAGATAAAGTTCCCCTGGAAGGGGATACCCATGATGACCAGGAACCACCACGAGAAGGTGGACGGCTCTGGCTATCCGGACAGGCTCAAGAGGTCGGACATACCGCTGGGCGCGAGGATAATGGCCCTGGTCGACGCCTTCGACGCCATGACGACCGACAGGCCCTACAGGCCCAGGCTCTCCTTCAGGGAGGCCATGGACGAAGTTAAGGCGAACTTCAACAAGCAGTTCGACCCGGACGTCGTCCAGCCGTTCATAACCGTCATAAGGAAGGAGGTACGGCGGGAGGTCGACAACCCGACCATAGTCCCCCTCCTCCAGGAACAGCTCGATTCAGTCTCATTGAACCGCATGCTTGAGGGCTTTCCGGTAGTGTAGCCTTCAAGTCAGAGGAATTAAAGCCCGGCAGGAGTTTCCTGCCGGGCTTTGTTTTTTGGCCTGGAATGTTGTCATTCTGAGGAGCGAAGCGACGACAATTTTTGCAGGACAGCAAAAATTGAAAACGTATAGCGAGCGTTGAGCGAGCGAATAGAAATGTCATTTTCCACTGTTTGAAGCGTAAGCTTCAACTTCGAGCGTAAGCGAGAAGGCCCGGAGGGGCGAGATAAGAATCTCGTATCTTCATGAGGGCTTCAGCGCGCTGCCGCGCTTGAGCGGCCTCGCATAAAAACCATGTAACGCGGCTGCCGCCGCTCTCTGTAACATGCTCTACGCGCTTTCCGCCTCCCCCACCCGCGAAACGCTCCCCCAAGGTCGCTTCGCTCCCAAGCTTCCCCGTCGCGTTTCGCCCTTCCTCCCTGAGGCGCGCTCCGCATGTTACGGTGTATGTGTAAAAACAGAACAAAACAATATTTTATCTGATTTGTCTTAAACCAGGCACGGTTTACCCGGCGTAGCGAAGCCTAAGGTTGGGGGCGGGGCGTGCAGGCGGGGAAGCAGGGATGCCCCGAAGGGGTGAGGCTGGGTAAGCGGGCCTGCACGGAGGCATGAGCGCGATGCCGAGCGAGCCGGGTAAACATAAAAAAGCGCGGCAGCGCGCAAAGGGTATTCCTACTGGAGACCATTAATTCTATAGATGGTTTTTTCTCTCGAGTCCCCCTCCTACATTCATTCCTTGACCTTCTTGCCCGTAAAAAGTAAAATGTCGGAACCGTTCATTTTCTCAAGGAAAAGGAAGGCATAGAGGCCAGATGCCGAAAAGAAAAAAGCGCTGGAAGGTGAGCCCTGCCAA
>CAJPFZ010000282.1 GCA_905339355.1 Burkholderiaceae bacterium | reverse complement strand
CGCGCGTACGACATGGCGCTCAAGGAGCCGAACGTGCTGATCTACCTGATCGCCCGCACCCCCGCGCGCGAACCCTTGTTCAAGTGGGTCGGCGAGTTCATGACGATGGAGTACCACTTCTACAAGCTCAAGGAGCGCAGCGAGATCACCGTCAAGAGCCTGGATGACGCGAGGCACTACACGATCGGGGTGACGCGTGACGACATCCGGCACCAGTACCTGCAGGCCAAGGCCTTCACGCGCCTGGTGGTTTCCGGCGAGGCCATCGACAACTTCCGCAAGCTGATCAACGGCCAGGTCCAGCTGAGCCCGCTGCCCTCACTGGACGTGGCCCAGCTGTGCAAGGAGGCGAGCTTCGACTGCGACCGGCTCGAACGCGTCCACACGCCCGAAGAACTCGCCACCCGCCTGTACATGGCCTACAGCACGGCCACGCCGGACGCGACGGTGGCGCGCACGCGTGCATCGTTCGACAAGCTTCGCGCCGACGGAACGCTCAAGCGAATGATGGCCACGGCAGGACGCTGAGCCTGGGCCGATGCCCGCTGAGCGCGCAGCGCGGAAGGTCGAGTCACTCCCACTCGATCGTCGCCGGCGGCTTGGACGACACGTCGTAGGTCACCCGGTTGATGCCGCGCACCTCGTTGATGATGCGGCTCGACACGCGTTTGAGCAGGCTGTAAGGCAGTTCGGCCCAGTCGGCTGTCATGAAGTCGCTGGTCTGCACCGCGCGCAGCGCGACCACGTAGTCGTAGGTGCGCCCGTCGCCCATCACGCCGACGCTCTTGACCGGCAGGAAGACGGCGAACGCCTGGCTGGTGAGGTCGTACCAGCTCTTGCCGCTGACCTCGTCGCGGGCAGCACGCAACTCCTCGATGAAGATCGCGTCGGCTCGCCGCAGCAGGTCGGCGTACTCCTTCTTTACCTCGCCGAGGATGCGCACGCCCAGCCCCGGGCCTGGGAACGGGTGGCGGTACACCATGTCGTGCGGCAGGCCCAGCGCCACGCCGAGCTCCCGCACTTCGTCCTTGAAGAGGTCGCGCAGCGGCTCCAGCAGCTTCAGGCCCAGAGTTTCGGGCAGGCCGCCAACGTTGTGGTGGCTCTTGATCGTCGTCGCCTTCTTGGTCTTGGCGCCGCCGCTTTCGATGACATCGGGGTAGATCGTGCCCTGCGCCAGCCACTTTGCCGACTTCAACTTGCTTGCCTCGGCCTGGAACACCTCGACGAACTCGCGGCCGATGATCTTGCGCTTGGCCTCGGGGTCGGTCACTCCCGCGAGGTGGCCGAGGAACTGCTCGCTCGCATCGATGCGCAGCACCTTGGCGTGCAGCCGGCCAGCGAACATCTCCATCACCATCGCGCCTTCGTTCAGGCGCAGCAGGCCGTGGTCGACGAAGACGCAGGTGAGCTGCTCGCCAATGGCGCGGTGGATCAGCGCCGCGGCGACGCTCGAATCGACGCCGCCGGACAGGCCGAGGATGACCTCCTCGTCGCCGACCTGCTCGCGGATGCGCGCGACCGCCTCGTCGATGTAGTTGCCCATCACCCAGTCGGGTTTGGCCCGGCAGATGCCCAGCACGAAGCGGTTGAGCATCTCGCGGCCCTGCAGCGTATGCGTGACCTCGGGATGGAACTGCACCGCGTAGTAGCCGCGCGATTCGTCGGCCATGCCAGCGATCGGGCAGCTGGGCGTCGACGCCATCAGCTTGAAGCCCGGCGGCAGCTTGGTCACCTTGTCGCCGTGGCTCATCCAGACCTTGAGCATGCCGTGGCCTTCGGCGGTGCTGAAGTCCTCGATCGCGCGCAGCAGCTCGGTGTGGCCGTGCGCCCTCACCTCCGCATAGCCGAATTCGCGGTGCGTGCTCGCC